>DASTWJ010000153.1:0-17900 GCA_035776695.1 Bacilli bacterium | reverse complement strand
GCAAACGCGGATGTCGTGTTTGCGCAATCGTTCGACCGCATCGAGATACGTCTGGTAGTCGTGTGCTCGGTTGATCAACTCCGCCGTCTCTTCATGCATCGTCTGCAGCCCCAACTCCAGCCACAGATACGTCCGCTTGTTCAAGTCGGCCAGATATTCGATCACATCGTCCGGCAGGCAGTCCGGCCGCGTCGCGATCGACAGGCCGACGACGTCCTGCTGCTCCAAGATCGTCTCATAATACGACCGCAGCGTCTCCACCGGCGCGTACGTGTTGGTGTACGCTTGAAAATACCCGAGGTACTTCGCTTTCGGCCATTTTTTGTGCATCCGTTCCGTCACGTCATGAAACTGCGTCACGAGATCGTCCTTGCGATCCCCCGCAAAGTCGCCCGATCCGCGGGCCGAGCAGAACGTACAGCCGCCCGTCGCCACTTCGCCGTCGCGGTTCGGGCAGGTAAAGCCGGCATCGAGCGGCACTTTGAAAATCTTCTCGCCGAAAATGCCGCGCAGGTGATAATTCCACGTATGATAACGCTTGTCTCCCCACAGGAGAGGTTCGCGTGTGTGATCCGCTTGTGTCATCCCAGTGCTCCCTTCGAAAACTCTTCCACTTTATCATGCCCATTTTCCGCAAAATGGGCAAAAAACACAACAGGGCGCGTGACCATTCCACCCCTCATGGACATATGATACAACAAATCAGCGGGTCATGATGCAGGCTAGGGCACAAACGAACACGAATATCCCTCACGCTGACCTACACCAAAACGCCCTCCGTCACCTGGGACGGAGGGCGTTTTTCCTGTGTGTAATCTGAAACACCTACTTCGCCAAAATCCGGTCGCCGACCTCATACCCCGACGAGAACGACAACTCCGACAACTGCCCGACCCCTTGCACCCAATCGCCGGCAAAATACGCGTTGGCACAAGCATGGAACTGCACCGGCAGCAGCTTCTGGTCGTCCTCGACCTTGATCTCCTGCGCCGCCGCCCGCTCCGTGTAGCGTTTCGCCACCAGTTGGTCGCGCCAACCGGGCTGGTGCTTGTCGAACAGCGCTTCGATGTCGTTCTTGCGCACCTGCGCCAGTTCGCGGTCGCCGACCTCTTCCGATTTCAAGTAGGCGACCGCTTGGATCAGTTGACCGCCTGCGGGCGTGCAGGCGGTGTAGTGCGAGATGTCGGTGAGGAAGACACGCGACTTTTTATCATAAATATAGGTGTACGGCGTATCGATGCGCTCGCCCAAGCCGATGTCGTAGACGAGCACCATGTTCGGGCGAAACAGCAAATACGGCGCAAGCGACTGCTCCAAGCAGGTGTCGGCAAAGATCTTGCCCAACTCCTTCGGAGGGATCGCAAACACGAACTCGTCACCGCGAATCTCCCCGTCCTGCGTGTTGACGCCGACCAAGCGACCCTCTTCCTGAATGATCGAATCGATCTTCGCCTTGGTGATGATCCGCGACCCGTTTTCCACGATCACGCGCTCAAACTCCTGCACCAAGCTCTCCCAACCGCCCGCGATGTACGACACCGCCTTCGAGGTGCGAAACATCCGCCGGTAGTATTGAAAAAACACCGTGGACGGAATCCGCTCCGGCTCTTTCGTAAAGAAGTTCGACGACGCCATCGTCAGCATCAGGTCCTGAATCTCCGCATGCTTGCCCGTGCGCTTGAACCACTCGCCGATCGACACGCCTTCCTCGCCGCGCTCCAACAGGCAGACCGTCTTGACCACTTCGATGGCAAAAAGCGCCTTGCTCATCCCCTTCGGCAAAACCTTGGTCTTGTACAGCCCTTCCAACGTCGCCGGCATCTCGGTCATCTCGTCACCGAGGTCGTAGCGCGCCTTTTTCGGATCAAAATCGACCCAGCCGATGTTCAGATCCAACTCTTTCTCCAACTTGCGCAGGTACGACGAATCGCGCGAATAGATCGCATGGGCGCCAAAGTTGAAATCGAAGCCCTTGAGCGGGATCGTCACGGCCCGACCGCCGAGCTTCGGTGCTTTTTCCAACAGGGTGACGTCTTGCCCGGCCTTGGCCAGCCTCGCTGCCACCGACAGACCGGCCAACCCGCCGCCGATGACCACGACAGATTTTCTCTTCATCAGGGGATACACTCCGTTTCCGCGCTCTATTTCAGAAAACTCGCATTTTCAGAAGACTTAACCTAATAATAGACTCAGTACATTTACTTATAGTGCAAGTATACTACGCTTTCACTGAACTGTGTACAGCGATTTGTCAAAAAAAGTTCCCAAATGCTACAATGAAATGGCTTACATTGGCACGGAAAGGATGTTCCCTTTAGTATGTCCGGACTTCGCGAACGCAAGAAACAAGAGACCCGCAAGAAAATCCTCGCCGCCGCCCTCGCCCTGTTTCAAGAGCTCGGGTTTGAGAACACGACGATCGACCGGATCGCCGAGCAGGCGGACGTGGCGCGAGGCACCGTCTTTCTCCACTTCCCGTCCAAGGAAGTGATCCTCGCCCACTGGACGCAGGAGCGGATGCACGACCTGCTGGAGCGCTCCACCGAGTGGAACCAGCCCGAGTTGTCGTGCGAAGAGAAGATCCTGCGCATCTTCAAGATCTTCACGATCAAAAACCGCGAGCACTTCGACCTCGTCCGCATCTCCGTCCGCTCGATTCTGACCAGCAACACGGCGGCTCTGCACGACCAAGAGCAGCGCCGTTCCTTGCGCAACCTGTTTGCCGACGTGTTGGAGGAGGGGCAGGAGCAGGGGCAGCTCAGCGCGGACGTCGACCCGATCATCGCCGCCAGCATGTTGGAGAACATCTACCTGCACGCCACCTACGACTGGGTGCTCGCCGACGGCATCTGGCCGATTGAGGAGATCCTCGCGACCAAGGTGCATTACCTGTTCGGCGGGCTAAACCGCTGAAATTTTGGCAAAAGGGTTCGTTTCGACGTATGAAAGACGTGGCAAACGAGTATCCTAGATTCGGGAAAGCGCGGGAAAAGCTGCCTTTGCCGTGAAAATCGCCGCAAATGTGGGCTGCATCACACAGATGCCCCTTGGCTTTCTGACCTAAGTAAGATAAGATACAAGTATGTTTAATAACTAACACCTACATAGGAGGTTTTTACCAATGGCTTATGAATTGCCGGCACTTCCGTATGCATTTGACGCTCTCGAACCGCACTTTGACGCACTGACCATGGAGATCCACCACGATCGCCACCATGCAGCGTACGTCAACAACGTGAACAACGCGCTGGAAGGTCACGCTGACCTGGCTGCGAAGTCCGTAGAAGAACTGATCTCCAACATGGACGCGATCCCGGAAAACATCCGCACCGCTGTTCGCAACAACGGTGGCGGCCATGCCAACCACTCCCTGTTCTGGACCATCCTGTCCCCGAACGGCGGCGGCGCTCCGACCGGCGCAGTGGCTGACGCGATCAACAGCGCGTTCGGTTCCTACGACAACTTCAAGGCTGAATTCACCAAGGCAGCCGCTACCCGTTTCGGTTCCGGCTGGGCATGGCTCGTCGTCAACAACGGCAAGCTTGAAGTGACCTCCACGCCGAACCAAGACTCCCCGCTGATGGAAGGCAAGACCCCGATCCTCGGCCTCGACGTTTGGGAGCACGCGTACTACCTGAAGTTCCAAAACAAGCGTCCGGACTACATCGGTGCGTTCTTCAACCTGATCAACTGGGACGAAGTCAACAACCGCCTGGCTGCTGCGAAGTAATTTCGCGGTTGCTTTGTAGAGCATAAGAAAAAGCCATCTCCCTAGGGAGATGGCTTTTTTGCGCTTCCGGCGTTGAGCACCTGTTTACTCACTCACTGCTCCTCCGCATAATGATCGAACAGGCTCAACACCTTCGTCATCACCTGCTCCAACTGCTCCGTCAGATGCTCGGCCTCTTCGCCGGGGGCTAGTTGGAGCAGGCGGACGTGGTGCTCTTCGTCGTACTCGACTTTGATCTGCGGGTTGGTGTGCTTCGGGTAGATCGCCCAGCTCTCGAAGACGGGGCGGATCTGCTCGCGAAAACGCGGGTCGATCCGATCGCCGTACAGATGGCGGGAGGCACTGTCCCCGCGGTAGGCGATCAACTGGTTCGTCGCCGCCGGACGACGGCTTTCCGAGCGCGGCGACGGGTCCCAGAACGGGAACCGCCCGTGACGCGGGCGATACTTGAACTCCAACGTGATCGACCCCGCGTAGATGCCGTCTTTGTAGATGTCCATCCGCCCGTCGGGGCGGTCGTGAAACTTATTCAGCATGTAGACCGGCTTGTGTGCCGCCGTCGTCTCCCCGCTCTCCGAAGGGAGCACCGAGTTGTAGACCAGATGCAGCCGGATGTCCTCATGCTCCATCACGATCGTCGTATCCGGCGGCAAGGTCGGGATCAACAACCGATTGCCGTCAAAATCGGCGTTGTAGATCCACCCGCCCACCGGCTCATACCCAAGGTTGCGCGACAAAGCCTTGCAGATGCGCAAGAAGCCCCAAATCTCGTACAGCTGGTCCGTGCGCTTCCACTGGTACGCGTACGTGCTGTCCAACGCCACCTCAAACGAGTCCATCTGCAACTCCCGATACAACTGAAACAACGCCCGATAACGCGCGTCATACATCAGGACGGGCGACCCTGTCAGATGGTTGCTCTGCGACACCTGCTCATACCACGGGGCGAGCTTGATGAACTGCAGGGAGTTCTTCATCTTCCGCGCCATCTCCGAATACTCATACAGGTCACGCGACACGCGCTTTTTCTCCCGCAACACCGCCGCGTCCTCTTCGCGCCGCCCCGCGTAAAACGGCGCGATCTCCGCCAATTCCCGCTCCACCGATCCACGGTAGGTCAACACGGACGCCTCGATCTCCTCCAAATACCGACTCAACACATGCACCATCCGCTTGATCCAGCGGTTTTCCGGCAGGTCGTAGTCGACAACGCGGACCGGCGTCTTCAACAGCTCCTGATCCTCCGGGTGAGTCAGTCGGTAGCGAACGGATACCTCGTCCACGCCCTTGGCCCGGTCGATCGGCGTCACCTTGTAGTCCTTGCGAATGCGGTAGTTGACCTTGGTCACGAGGTCACTCAGCGCCGCCATCACGGAGGCGAATCTTTTCTTGATCACCAGAAAGCGGAACAACTGCTCCGGCGGCAAGAAATGCAGAAACGCGTCCCCGACACCCAGATTTTTGCGAATCAAATCTTGGGCGAGGCCGGTCAACTCCTCCTCCAACTCGTCCCGCATGATCTCCCACTGAGTTTTCGTCAACTGCTTGGGTACGACTTGCACCAGCGAAAAATACTCCTCGCCACCGGCCGCCACGCGGATGCGATAGTAGCCGGGAATCAGCGGGTAGAACTCATCCGCATTGTTGCGAAATAGCTCATACGGCACCGTTTCCGGCATCAGGTACGGCTGGCGCAGATCGTCGATCTCCACTCCCATCCGCTCGGTCAACAGCTCCAAGCCGTCCATGTAGAAACGAGCGTCTTCGTCCTCACTGTCAAACAGCACTTCGAGATTCAGATTCTCGACGATCTCCGGCACTTCCTCGACGCTGTGCTGCGAGTCGGTGGAAAACGCCACAACCGGAATCCGACGCTCATACTGAGAGAACGTCAGCGTAAAAGGCAACGCATCAGACCGTATAACCATTCAGTCTCAACTCTTTCGCTTTTTGCTCAATCTTGGCCCGTGTTTTGTCAAAAGCGGAGATGTCCGCAAACGCCGCCAGCAGATCGAGCAGACGGCTGCCGTTGACTTCGCCCGTGTCGAGGTTGTAGGAGCCGAGCAACGGCTTCAGCAGTTCCTCCGGCCCTCGCAGCTTGGTCAGAATGCGTTGGACGATCTGCAAGTCAAACGCCGCCGAACGGGACAAGGCGTGACCTTGCGGCAGGTTCTTCAGGTAGCTGTCGATCTGGCGTACGATGCGATGACCGATACCTTGGCCTTTGTGCATCGTCTGGAACGCGGCGTGTACTTGTTCGAGGAATTCGATCTCGCGGTCTTTCAATTGCAGCGTGTCGGCTGCGCTTTTGAAAGTGCTGAACTCGTTAAACGTCCAAGGTTCGATAGCCGGGAGCTTTTTCTCTTTGAGATCTTTGAGCTTTCGGAACGGCAGAACGTCCAGCGTAATTACGTTGGCTCGGTCGAGTACCTTGTCCGAGAAATGATAGGTCGACTCATCGAGGTTAACGGTACCGACGAAGATCACGTTGTCCCCAATCGAAACGGTCGCAGGGTAGCGGGCCGAGTTGTACAGACGGTGTTCCAGTTCATCATTGTACAGGCGTAATTTACGCTGGCTCGATGGCATTTCCAGCACGGACAGGAACTGCGAGAAATAATGCTCGACACGTGCCAAGTTCATTTCATCAAAACACACGATGTAGACTTTTTTGCTGTTCGTATCCTCTCGATCTGCTTGAATCAGCGTATCGATCAAGCCGGAGTCGCCGGGGCGGTAGACGTTGTGGATCGAGTCGACATACCCGACGAGGTCGGCATCATCCGTCCACGACGGGCGCACCGGGATGATCCGCAGTTGCGGGTCCTCCGTCTTGATACCGAGCGCACGAGCGTACACTTCCACGAGCCGCGACTTGCCGGTGCCGCTCATGCCGGAGAGGATCACCATCGTCGAGGACTTCATCGCCGTGTGGAAGTTGATCAGGTCGCTTTCCGCATAAAGCAGGGAGCGGTCGCGGGTCATCTGGATGAAATGTTGCAGAAAGCCGTCTTCGCTGCGCTCATCGGTGCTGCGAACGGCGTCGTCTTTGCCGACGGCGGTCGAGGTTGCCGAGGTCTGTTCTCCGTCCTCCGCCCCGCGTGTCAACGTCGCGGTCACCGCATCGGCGATCGAGACCTCGGATTCGGTGGAAACTCCGGTTGCAGACGTCGCTTCGGTCGCCTTGCTCGTACCCGCACCAGCTGTCGGTGTTGCGTTCTCCTTCACCGTCTTGGCGGTCGTAGCCGCCGCTCCCGCTTCGCCCGCGCTCTCTTCCAACATCGCCTCGGGGCTGTCAATCGGCTCCGCTTCGTCCATCATCGTAAGCAAGCGGTTGTACGCTTCCGTGCCGATAAACATGATCTCTTCGCGGTTCGGCCCCAAGAACGCATCCTCAAACCACTCGTCCTGAAACGGCGCGACCTTCAACTGATCGAATTGGAGTGCAAACCCGCCATACGCATAGCGGTGCCGATCGAATTCGCCGATCACGTCAAACGTGTCGTCCTCATGACGCCACAGAGCATGCGGCGGGGTGTCCTCCGCTTCGGTCGACAAGTTCTCGATCCGCCCGACGAAACGGTTGCTCCACAGCTTTTCCCAAAATTGTTCGTACGTATCGCCTTGCGTCTTCTCGCTGAACACGGGCACCGGCGTAAACGTCGTATTTTCCAAAAAGCCGGCCGGTTTCGGCACCACGCGCACGTTCGCGACTTTGAACACTTCTTCCCCGCGAGGCGTCATCCGGCGGACCGGGTTGAAGACGACCAATTTGTCGCGGAAAAAGTCGCGCAGTTGCTCGATGCGCACCTCGCGCGGCGCCGTGTAGTCCTCTTCGAAGCCGTATTGCTCAATATCGGAAGCAAAAGCGGAGAACAACAGGATATTCGGAAAGTTCTCCGGCGTTTGCGAGATCAGTTTGATGTTGAATTGCAAAGAATTCTGGTTGTTGATGAACACCGCTTCTCGGCCCATCTTTTCCTCTACGTATTCGGCCGATGCCAAGGCGCCGACCAGATCGAGATCCCATTTTTTATTAAACAAATCCTCTATCTCCTTTATCGGTTGATGTGGCTTTTCAATCCGAGGTAGTCTCTGAATTCCTTCAAGCGGTCGCGCTCGACCAGTTGGCGGATCTTCCGCTGCTTCGGAAACGGCGTCTCATAGGTCAGCATCCACACTTGAGTCGCAGTCGGGAGCAGACCTTCCAACTCCTGCTCCACCAGATCGACGTCGAGCAAAGTGATGTCGTCACGGGCGGCGACGACATCGAGGTTGTTCTTCGACGGTTTGCCGATCAGCACGATAAGCGGCTGGCGGCCTACTCGGGAGACGACCTGTGCGGCGTTCTTCGCACCGCCCTGCTGTTCCAACGCCTGCGTCAGCGCCTCGACTTTGGCGGTCAACTCTTCTTTTTCGTGGAGCAGTTGTTCTTGTTCTTTCTCCATGTTCTTGAGTTGCGCATGCTTGTGGTTCAGTTCTTTTTGCAGGCTTTCTTGCGTGTCGTTCCAAGTCTTGCGTTCGTCCTGTAGTTTTCTGTATTGGCCTTCAAGCGTCTGTTTGTCACGCGCTTGTTGGCGCAAGTCTTTGATTTCCAAATCCCATTCCTTGCGCTTCTCTTGGTATTCGGCTAGCAACGAGTCGTATTGTTGTTTGAGCGTGTCGTATTTCTTCTCCAACTTGCGCACGATGCGGTGGTCGGTCGAATCGTCCGCTTGTGGCTTCTCGGTCGCTTCCGTTGCCTCGGTTTGCGTGACTTCCGTGTCTTCGGCTTGTTCTTTTTCCCGCGCGTAAAACGCTTCGACCCGTTTCGCCAGCTCACCCGTCAATTCCAAATCGTTGAACAGCACCTCACCGAGCATCTGCTGGTCGTTTTCCGGGCTGGACAACAAAGCGAACAGCACGTCGAACGGCCCTTTGCCGGCACGCAGCGCATCGAGCAGTTCCTGTTTGTTCATACTGCGATACGCTTCCAACTCGTCTTCGCCCTGCGTGTACCGATTCAAAAACGAGCGCACCTTGGACAGTTGATCGGTGGCGGTCATCGCCGTTGCCAGCATCGCACGCGGGATCGCCGAGGTCACCTCGCGAAAGCCCTTCACTTTGATGCGGGACTGCCTGGCTACGTAGCGGAGATCATCATCTGACATCAAATCGAACAGGGACTTCCAGACATTTTTAGTTAGCACGATTCACCCGTTCCCTTCCCTTTGTCCTTGTCTTTTCTTGTCTTCGTCCTCCTATTGTCATCAGCTCTGCATGGCTCACGTCCCCTTTTCCAGTCATTCCTCTTGGTACACTCCCAGTTTAACACTTACACCGAGCGGTCGCTAGGCGCGACTCAAACGTTCCGACAGGTCCCCTTTTTCACATTTTTTGGTCGACTTGTGAAACTAGTGTAGCAGTTTTCGCGTCTAGTAAAAAGAGAGTCTCTTTTTGTCGAAGGAATGATGTCATGCCTCTGATTAACGCGGCGCATAACGATTCATTTGACTGTGCCGCGCTAACGTTGCAGGAATTTTGACAAAATACGTCGAATTATGACGAAATAACGAGTAATACGTGATGTCCTGATTTGTTTGTTATCGGAGTGATGTCCTTGTACGGATTTAAAGACTTGTTACTCAACCTGCTGTTCTTATTGTTGCCGATCTTTCTCTATCAGACCTTTTGGTTGGACCGCAACCCGAACCAATCGCCGCGGCGCAACCGGGTGGCGATCTGCTTTTTGTCGCTGGTCGGAGTCTCGTTGTGCATGACGTTTCCCGTCTCCACGATTCCGGGCTTTGTGCTCGACCTGCGGCTGGTTCCGCTGATTCTCGGCGTGTTGTACGGCGGCTACGGCACCGGCGTGATCGTCGTGTTGTACACGTTTCTCTACCGCTACCTGCTCGGCGGGGTCGGCACGGGGTTTTGGTTGATGATGATCTCGTTCCCGCTGATGCTCGGCGCGGCGTTTTGGCTGTCGAAGCGCTTTAACACCTACAGCCGCAAGCGCAAGACGTTGATCGCCACCCTGCTGGCGCTACCGGCGCTGATCCCGGTCGATCTGGCGGTGTTTGCGAAGTGGGGCTACTCCTACTCGGAGAACCCGCACTTCCTGTTCATGTTGGCCTTTACCCTCGTCTATCTGTTCTCGATCTGGATCACCGTCTACCTGATCGAGAACATCCGATACAAAGCGATGATGCACGCCGAAGTCCAACGCGCGGAGAAATTGGACGTGCTCGGCCAACTCGCCGCCTCGATCGCTCATGAGATCCGCAACCCGATGACTGTTGTGCGCGGGTTCATGCAATTGATGAAGGAAAACCAGATTCCGGCGGAGAAGCGCGACATGTTTCTCTCCTTGAGCATCGACGAACTGGATCGATCGGAGACGATCATCAACAACTACCTCTCCTTTGCTCGCCCGCAGCATGAGCGGATCGAGCGGATCGACGTGTCCGCGCGAATTCGCCATGTGGCGGAGGTGATGAACTCGTTCGCGCTGTTGCACAACGTGGAGATCGACCTGCAGTTGGAGGACGGACTGTACATCCAAGGCGACCCGATGGCGTTCGCACAGGTCTTGATGAACCTGTGCAAGAACGGGATCGAAGCGATGCCGAGCGGCGGGACCTTGCAGCTGCGCTCCTGTCGCCATCGCGACCGGGTGGAGATCGATGTGATCGACTCGGGCATCGGCTTGAGCAAGGAAGAGACCGAGCGGCTCGGCGACCCCTTCTTCACCACGAAGGAAAAAGGCACGGGGCTTGGGCTGATGGTCTCCTACCGCATCATCCACTCGATCAACGGGCAGATCGAAGTGAACAGTGAGAAGGGCAAAGGCACGCGGTTTATGATTCAGTTGCCGGCGCTGGTGTGAGCGACCCAAAACTCACGCGCAGAAAAATGATCGGCTACCAAAAAGGACGTTCTCTCGGTGAAGAGAACGTCCTTTCCTCATTTCGTTACTTTTTCGCATGTTTCGCCTTCGGACAGACGACAAGGTCTTATTCTTGCACCAGATTTTGCATCGCTTCCGACGCTTTCACGTCGTTGGTGATGATCTTGTGTTCCTTCATGTAGTCGATCATCGTCTGGTAGACCGATTCGTCTTGGTAGCCAAACGGTTTGTCGCCGGCGTCCATCAGCGGGAGCAGGATGTCGAGGGATTGCTTCTCGACGTCTTCCTCCAGCGGGAAGTCGGTGGACTGCTTGGCGAGCAGGGAGTTCAACGCTTCGTCTTTGTGAGCGGCGACGTACGCTTGGCCTTTGCCCAAGGCGCGGACGAACGCTTCGAGCGCCGGTTTCTTGTCCTTCAGAGTCGATTCGCCGGTTGCCAGTACCAGCTCGTAGAAGTCCGGCACGCCATAGTCTTGCAGGTTGAACGCCTTGACGTGAACGCCGTTTTTCTCGAGCAGCAGTTGCTCGTGGTTCTTGTAACCGCCGATGATCGCGTCGACTTGCTTGCCGGTGATCGACGGGATGATGTCCCAGCCGATGTCGGTGAACTTGGTGTCGGTCGCGTCACCGCCGTCCTTCTCGATCATGTCGCGGACGAAATACTCATCCAGCGGCACGGCCGGGTAGCCGACGTTCTTGCCTGCGAGGTCTTTCGGTGAGTTGATGCCGCTTTCTTCGCGCACCATCACCACGTTGAGCGGGTGGCGGACCAGTGCAGCGACGGAGATGACCGGTACGTCTTCGGAGCGGGCTTGGATCACTTGCGTCTCGTAGGAGATCGCCGCGTCGACTTTGCCGACGGCTGCCAGCTTCAGCGGGTCGGAGGCGTCGGACGGCATTTGGATGTCGACTTTGAGGTTCTCGTCCTTGAAGTAGCCTTGCTCCTCGGCTGCGTAGATAAAGGAGTGAACGGCATTCGGGTACCAGTCGAGCACCAAGGAAAGTTCTTGCGGCTCTTTGGCGGACGTTCCTTGCTCGGCGGTGTCTTGGTTGTCTTGCTTGTTGCCGCAAGCGGTCAAGGTGCCTGCGAGCGAGAGGGCGACGAGTGCGCCCATCCATTTTTTGATCGTGGGTTTCATAGGTGTGATTCCTCTCTTTGTCTCTAGGTTCCGGTTTAGTTCTTACTCTCCACGCGGCGCACGAAGCGCCGTTCCAACAGGGCGGCGACCCAAAACAGCAACATGCCCAAGAGGGACAGGAGCAGGATCGACGCGAACAGTTCGGCCGCTTGGAAGTTGCCGGATGCGCGGCGGGCGAAATAGCCCAGCCCTTCGTTGCCGCCCAGCCACTCCCCGACCACGGCGCCGCCTACGGAATAGGTGGCGACCACTTTAAAGCCGCTGAAAAAGGACGGCAAAGCGGACGGGATCAGCACATTGCGAAACACTTGCCCGCGCGACGCGCCCATCGTGCGCAGCAGGTCAATCATCTCCGGCTCGGCGGCGCGTAAGCCGTCGAACGTGCTGACCACCACCGGGAAGAAGGTGTAGAGCACGGTGATCGCGATCTTCCCGGACAGGTCGTAGCCGAACCAGAGAATGAAGATCGGCGACAGGGCGATCAGCGGGATCGTCTGCGAGATGACGACATAGGGGTAAAAGATTTTCTGCAAGCTGCGGTTGAAGCTCATCGCCAACGCCACGAGCACGCCGAACAGCGTCGAAGCGACGAGACCGACCAGCACTTCGTACAGCGTCGGCCAGAGGTGCTTGCCGAGCAGCAGGTCGCGGTGCTGCCACAGCGCCGCCAGCACGTCGGACGGCGGCGGCAGGATGAAGGCGGGTACGCTGAAGATACGGCAGATCGCTTCCCAGAGCAGGAAGAGGACGAGGATGGAGAGAGCGAACCAGAGGGCGCGGGAGGTGCTTTGGTTAGTCATGGTGACCACCTCCCGTTGCCACGGTTGCTTTGGTGCTGTCTGCACCGTTGGTTCCGTTGGCTTTCTCCGATGTCCCGGCTCCCTCGGTTGCCTCACCTGCCGCTCCCAGCGAACCTTTTTCCAAAACAGTCCCTTCCCGCAGTCCGCGCAGCAGGTTCCAGATCTCCTCGCGCACCTTGCCAAACGCCGGCTCATGGCGGCACTCCGCACGCCTGGGACGGGCAATCGGCACGGGAACCTCGATCACGTCGCGAATCGGCTTCTGCGGCAGGATCACCACGCGGTCGGCGAGCAGGATCGCTTCGTCGATGTCGTGCGTGATCAGCACCACCGTGTGCCCCAGCCGCTGCCACTGTTCCAGCAGCCACTCCTGCATCTCCATCCGCGTCAGGCCGTCGAGCGCGGAGAACGGCTCGTCGAGTAGCAACAGGTCATTGCCCGTCAACGTCGCCCGGAGCAAAGACACCCGTTGCCGCATCCCGCCCGACAACTGCTCGGGGTACGCGTCCGCATACCCCTCCAAGCCGAAGGTCGGCAACTGCTCGCGAACCCGTTGCAACGCCACCTTTTTCGAAACGCCTTGGATTTCCAACGGCAGGGCGGCGTTGGCGGCGATGGTGCGCCAGGGCATCAGCATGTCTCGTTGCGGCATGTAACCGACGCGCCCGAGTCGCTTGTCGCCGGAGTGCCCGTCGAGCTCGATCGTGCCGTCCGTCGGTTCGAGCAGGCCGGACGCGAGGCGAAACAACGTCGATTTGCCGACGCCGCTCGGTCCGATCACCGAGACGAATTCGCCTGCCCGCACTTGTAAGTTGAAGTCTTGCAGAATCGGTTGTGTGCCAAACGTGAAGCTCACGTTGCGGAAGTTCAATTTATCGCTCATAACGGCTCCATACTTTCTAGGAAATCCCTGACATGACCAGTCTTCATGCCCCCATTTCTCCTCCTTTGTCTTGCAGTTTCGCAGGGTGCGTGCGGACATAAAAAAATCCTCTCCCGATATACCCGGCAGAAGATCACGTCAAAAGAACCAACCCGCACCAAAAAGCGCCTCTGCGCCAGTCGCGGGCCGTTCGCGTTACTTCCTCACGCCGGTATTACCCAGATCGAGTTCGGAGGGTTAGCGCCCCGTGACGGAACGCTTCTCAGCCAGATATGAAAAAGTGGCACCCCTAGCAATCGCACCCTATGTAGTTGTAGCACCCCCAGTATACCACTCGGTGTGGTGGTTGACTAGGGGAGGTGACGAACCGTGGAATCCTCACATCTCCAACACCGCACCGTCCACCCTTTTAATCCCCCTCACCTTCGCCAGATCGGCGGCGAGTTGGAGGCAGGCGAGGTCTTTCTGCTTGGCTTCCACCATCACGTCGAGGCGGTTCATCCCTTGCTCCTTGCAGCCCTTCAAAAAGAGCAGCAGCCGTTCCGGGTCGATGTAGTCGCTGTGGGAGCGGAAGTCCTTGTCGTCCTTTGGAGAGGAGACGTGCATTTTCATCGGGGTATCCCTCCAAGTGGCGCGAATGCGTGGGAGGTAGTCGAGAGGCGCTTCGGGGCTCGGGTTGCACCAGTCGTGGTGGATGTCGAGCATCATCGGCTGGCCGGTCTGTTCGCAAGCGATGAGGGTTTCGGCGACGGTGTAAGCTTTGTCGTCGTTCTCAAACGTCAGCCGCGCCCGCACATGCGCCGGGACGCGGTGCATGTTGTCGTAGAGCTTCTGCAACGCCTGCTCCTTGTCCCCATACACGCCGCCGATGTGGATGTTGATCTTGTTCGCCCCATCCACACCCATCCCGTCCAAGATCGCGGCATGATACTCCAGATCGCGCAACGCCGCCGTCACCACCTTCTCCGACCCGTTGAGCAGCGTGAACTGGTTCGGATGCATCGACACCCGAATGCCCTGCGCCTGCACAAATGCCCCCAACCGGCGCAACTCCTCCGCATACGTCGCCGCCACATCCAGCTCCACGTCAGGGTGCGTCGCCAACGGAATCAAAGACGAACTCATGCGGTACAGCCGAATCCCATGCGCCGCACAGTAAAACAAAATGCGTTGCGTCGCCTGCAGATTCTTCCCCCCGACTTCCACCACCCGCGCCATCGCGTCCTTCCGCTCGCGTTGCGAGAACAGCTTGTATGTAAATGTAGAGCTGGGCGTAATCCCGTAGACAGCCACCGCCATCGCCACAAATCCAATCCGTACTTCCACGCTCGCTCACCTCTAGGTTCGACTTCACTCCCCTACAGGTTGCCAGCGAACCGCCCGCCTCATTCCTGCCCAGCTTCAGATGCCCGCTTCGCCTTCCTCGCCTCCAACTCCCGCCGCAGCCAATGCTCCGCCACTTTGGACACAAACGCCTCCTCCCCGTCGATATGCACCACGGGGATCTTGTCCCAATACTTCGCATACACCGCCTCATCCGTCGTGATGTCAAACTCCTCCACCACCAGCGGATAACTAAATCCGACCCGCTCCAAGATCACTTTGACTTTGTCACAGAGCGTGCAGCCCTCTTTCGTAAACAACGTCACGCGAAAAGGTTCCATGTTCGTTCCATCTCCTCTTTTTGCAAAAACGGTCGTGTCATCCGCCACCAGTATATCAAAAGGCTACCCGACAAACGCTAACATAAAAAGGAGGTGCCCCCTCCATGACCATCCTGATCGTAGCGGGGACGATCCTGTTCCCCGTTCTGATGTTCCTCCTGCGCGAAAGACGCTTCGCCCCCCTCTTCGATGCCCTTGCCGCGCTGGCCGTGCTTCTGGCGAACGTCGCAGCGGCACTCGGGGTCTGGGAGATCAAAAGCACGCACACGGAGCTAACCCTGCACATCCACGAGATCTTCCTCGACCCGCTGTTCCTCGGCACGACGGGCTACATCGGGCTCTACAGCGTGTACCGCCTCTTGGTTACCACAGCGCATACTTGGCAAATCAATTCGGAGCCTCCCAAATAAAAAGAGGCTCCCTCTCGGAAGCCTCTCCTGCACTCATTCCCTTACGCTTTCGCTTCCACCGCCGGCTTGCTCAACTTGCGCAACCCGAGCAGGAACGTCGCCGCCGCCGTGAACAGCCCGCCGTAGACGAAGATGTCCGGCACCGATACGTACTGTTCCACCCAGCCGGCCAACATCATCGACGCCACGGTGCCGCCCATGAACACGGTCTGGTAGAAGGACAGCACGCGTCCCATGTACTCTTCCTCCGCCTCGGTCTGCATCAAAGTCGTCGCCGCGATCATCATGATGACGGAGAAAATCCCGATGCCGACGAGCGTCGCCAACTCCGCCCAGAAGCTACCGGTCAGCCCGAGCACCGAGATCAACAAGCCGTCGATCACCGCCGCCACGCGCACGAACGTCAGCAGGTCGATGTTCTTGCCGTAGTTCATCAACCACGCCCCCGTCGCCAACCCGACGCCGATCCCCGCTTCCAACCAGCCAAACTGCTGGTCGGACACGCGGATGATGTCTTTGGAGAAGACGACAAGCAACACGTTGAACATCCCCGAGACGATCATCGCCGTGAACATGATCACCGTCACGTTGCGAATCCGCGCATGCCCCGCCATATAGCGAGCACCGCCAGCCAATTCGGCCCAGAACGACTTCTTCTCGGCAGGAGCCGGCTCCGTCTCATCCGAAGCCCCTTCCGCAGCCGTTGCGGTCTGCATCCGCGCCTGTGCCGTCACATCCGGCTTGACCATCTGCAACGCCACCAGCGCCACCGCCGAATAAACAAATGTCAGGCTGTCGACGACAAACGCCGCCTGATACGACCAGAACCCGATCACCAACCCGGCCAACACCGGACCGGCGATGCCCATCGTCTCGACGGCCGTCTGGATCTTCGCGTTGTAGCTGCGCAGGTCGTCTTTGGGAAACAAGGTCGGCACCAGCGCCCCTTGCGCCGACTTCGAGAAGAACCCGATCGTCGCCGACAAAAAGGCCAGCCCGTAGATATACGCCACATCGGGCACGAACGGAATCGCCAGCACGACGCCCGCCCGCAACACTTCGCAGACGATCGCCAGCACCCGCTTGTTCAACCGATCGACCCACACGCCGGCGACCGGCCCGAGCAACAGCACCGGCAGATAGGTCGCGACCATCATCTGCCCGACGCTGAGTGCCGAACCCGTACGTGCAAAAATCATCAAGGACAACGCCAAAAAAGTAAACGTATCTCCCAGCTTCGAGACGGAACGCCCCGTCAACATCCACCAGAAGTTGCTGCTTTTTCTCACACTCATAAACCAATCCCCTAGAAAGTGATTCGGTTTTTATATTATGTAGAAATAAACCCATTCTGTCAACCCAACATTTTCCACCCGAATATAGAACAAGTCCCCACTTAGGGCTCCACAACCCTACTGCAAGTGGGGACTACCGCATAGAAACACCATGTCGGCTCATTGCATTCAGTATACCATGCCACCTTCGGAAAGACCAGTGGTAAAGAGCACTAATCTTGCCAATCAGATCTGCTCAGATCTGCGCTTGGCGGCTCATCAGCTTCGGCAGACGCTTCAACCGAATGACCTCCGACACTTGCGACCGCAGCACTTTCAGCACGGTATCCTCGCTCATCCGTTCCATCGTCTCCAAGCCGTGATGGCGAATCGTCGCTTGCAACATCGACTGCAACAGCCGCTCGAACTCGTCCGCCCCGTACGCCTGATGATGCTGCGCCAATTCCTCGGCATACCGCCGCAACGCTTCGCTGTATCGTTCCAAAAAATCCCCTCCCCAGAAAAAAGCGTTTCCGACACTAGATACTTGACTTATCGTATACAATAGAAGTAGAGGTTCTTCGAAACCTCCAATCAACAAACGGGAGGTTCCCTTATGAACGCACTTGAATCCCGCACCGCCGTGCTCGACAAAGCCCGGCAGCTGGCGGACCTGCTGAACGCTTCCGATGAGATGAAACGCTTTCGACAAGCGCAAGATAAAATCAACCGCCACGGCGACGCCCAAGCGCTCCTCTTCGTGGTCAAAGCCAAGCGCAACGCGTTTTCCCAAACGTCGCTGCGCCACGGCTACGAACACCCGAAGTCGATCCAAGCGGAACAGGAGTACCAAGCGGTGCTCGACCGCATCGCACAGATTCCCTTGATCGACGAGTACCAAGAGGCGCAGGAAGAGCTCAACGACATCGTCCAAGGCGTGCTCAACACGGTCGTGGCAACCGTGTCCAACCATCTGCCCCTTGAAAAGGGCGAAGACCCCGGCGACGGGGCTGCGGGCGGTTGCGGTTCCTGCTCATCGGCCGGCGGTTGCGGACGGCATTGATTTTGGAAAAGAAGGGCGTGCCGATGAGGCACCCCGGCAACAAGAAGGA
>DASTWJ010000152.1:0-10185 GCA_035776695.1 Bacilli bacterium | reverse complement strand
CACTTCATGCAGGTCGCCACGCTCTTTCAGGTAATAGAGCAAGCCGTGTAGCGTCTTCTCCAGCGCGTTCGTCTGTTGCCGCACTTCCTCCACGCCGGGCGGCATCACGCCCCCTTCGCGGTAGAGCCGGTCGATCGCTTGCAACAGCTCCTTTTCCCGCATCGTGAACGGAACTTCGTACCCGCGCAACAGCAATTTGTCCCGCCGCACTTCGAGCCGAGCTTTCGCAGCGTCCGTCTGCAACAATTGGTCGAACAGCTTGCTTTTGATCGCCGCCCCCAACTGCGAGACGACCTGCGCTTTCGGCACGGCGACGTGGTATTTCTCCTTCGCAAAGTGCGCGCGCATCTTCTCTTCGACGAGATCCAACTGGTCGGACAGCCAATCGCCGCCGACATACCCGTTGCCGACTTGCACGACCTGTCCGCTGTCGAGCATCTCGGGCAACAGGTCGCGCACGACCTCTTCCGTCGCCTTGATTTGATGCGCGATCCCTTGCACCGTCAAGCCCGGCTCATCGACCAGCGCCTGCAACAGCAACTGCTCGGGCCCGCCCTGTTCGCGCACCCGCAGCTCCTCCAGCACATAGTCGCGCCGACGGCGGTGTTCACGAGTCGGGTACGGGTCGATCACTTGCCCGCCGCCGATCGTCAACATCGGCGAGTAGGTGCGGATGATAAAGCGGTCCCCCGCCTCGCAGACGATCGGCGCTTCCAAGCGAATCTGCACCAACCCGTTGTCGCCGGGGAGCAGTTCGTTGCCTTCCAAGATCGAGACGCGCCCCATCACTTCGCTCGCCCCGATGTAAAAGCGAATCCGCATGCGGTTGGTCAGCGTGCGCGGCGCGTCCGGCATCAGATGCATCCGCACATCGATCATCTCCGTCGCCCGGTACAGGTCGGGTTGCGCCACGACCATGCCGCGGTCCAACTCCGCTCGCTCGACGCCCGCGATGTTCAACGCCGCCCGCTGCCCCGCCTGCGCCTGCTCGACCGCCTCGCCATGCACCTGAATCGAGCGCACCCGCGCCTCCTTGCCGGCCGGCAACACGTCCACCGCATCGCCGACCTTCACCCGTCCGGTAAAAATCGTCCCTGTGACGACCGAACCGAATCCGGGCACGGAAAAGATGCGGTCGACAGGAAGCCGCAACGGCGCGGTCACTTCTCGCGGCACCACTTCATCGGCCATCCGCGCGATCTCTTCCCGCAACCCCTCGATCCCGACGCCTTTCGCCGCCGCCACTTTCACCAGCGGCGCATCGGCGAGAAACGTATCGGCGAGACCGCTGCGCACTTCCTCCTCGACCAGCTCCAACCACTCGTCCTCCACCGTATCGATCTTGGTCAGAACGATGATGCCCTTCTGCACATGCAACATCTCCAAGATGTGCAGATGCTCCGCCGTCTGCGGCATGATCCCTTCGTTCGCATCGATCACCAACAGGATCAGGTCGATGCCGCCCGCGCCGGCCAGCATGTTCTTGATGAACCGCTCATGCCCCGGAACGTCAATCACCCCGACGCGTCTGCCGTCGGGGAGAGTGAAGGGAGCAAATCCGATGTCGATGGTGATGCCGCGCTCTTTTTCTTCCTTGTGCGCGTCGGTGTCCTTGCCGGTCAGGGCTTTGACCAGCGTCGTTTTGCCGTGGTCGATATGCCCCGCCGTGCCGAGGATGATATATTGCTCACTGTCGTTTGCTCCACGTATCGTCACTGAGAAACTCCACCTTTTACTCTTCGTCTTGCTCCCACAATTCTACATAGTGACCCGCATAGAACGCGGCGATCGCGCCGTCCGACGTCGCGGTGACCACTTGGCGCAACACGGTGTCGCGACCATCGCCCGCTGCGAACACTCCCGGCACCGCCGTTTCCATCTTCGCGTTGGTGATCACATAACCTTGCTCGTTCAGAACCGGCAAGTCGTTGAAAAACGCCGTGTTCGGCTTCATCCCGACGTAGATGAACACGCCGTCGGTCGGATACTCGCTCGCTTCGCCGGTCTTGTTATTCTTCAACTGCACCTTCTGCACTTTGCCTTCGCCTTCGATCGATTCGACGACCGTGTCCCAGATGAACTCGATCTTCTCATTTTTAAAAGCGCGTTCCTGCAAAATTTTCTGTGCCCGCAACTGGTCGCGGCGGTGAATGATCGTCACCTTGGACGCATGACGGGTCAGGTAAATGCCTTCCTCGACCGCCGAGTCGCCGCCGCCGACGACGACCAGCTCCTTGCCGCGGAAGAACGCGCCGTCACAGGTCGCGCAGTAGGACACGCCGCGCCCGCGCAACTCCTGCTCGCCCGGTGCGCCGAGCAGCTTCGGCTCCGCGCCGGTCGCGAGGATGATCGTCTTGGTCAGAAACTCGCCGCGCGTGGTGACCACTTTCTTGATCTTCTTGTCGGCATCCTCGATCTTCTCGACTTCCGCCGTGATCATCTCCGTGCCAAAATCTTGCGCTTGCTTATGCATCACCATCGACAAAGTCGGCCCTTCCACCGACTCCACACCCGGATAGTTCTCGATCAAATCGGTCGTCGACGCCTGACCGCCCGGCATGCCGCGCTCGATCAGCGCGACTTTCAAGTTGGCGCGCCCTGCGTACAGACCGGCCGCCATGCCCGCCGGCCCCCCGCCGATAATCAACACATCATACAAATTCTCGCTCATATGAAAAACCTCCCGTATCAAAGAAAACAACGAATCCATTCCTTAGTATGCAAAAAAGGGCGTGGATTGAACCCTCCACTGCCCTTAAGTATAAGAAACGAATGTCGATTAGACTGTAACAAGTGCTACAATTCCCCCGGCAACTCCGATTTCGTCTGCAACTGACGGGAGATCTTCGAGATCGTCTGCGGCGAGACCCCGTACTTGTCGGCGATCTCCCCCTGCGTGACTTTTACGCCCAGTCGACGGAGCACCGTATATTCAAGCGCAGCCGCCCACGTCTCCACCTTCACGATGCGCGGCGGTGCATGAAAGACGTTATGCAGATACCCCGTCCACATTTCCCGCGCCTGACGCAACGCCTCCTGCCCGTGTTGGGCCTGCATCTCGTTCACGGCCAGATCGAGAATCTCCTGCCACTCGGGCTTGAGCGTCAACAGGTCGTCCTGCGGCATCGACTGCACGCGCAACAGCACGTCCTCCTGATCGAGGTGCGCTTCAAACGGCCCCTCCGCCCCCATATGGCGCAGAACGTAGATCGCCAACCGCTTGAGGTGATCGGTCTCCTCGGGGTCCTTGATAAACTCGCGCAGGGCATGCTCGACCTCTTTGTCGGCGAGCAGGGCGAACGTCTGGATCACCTGCATCTTGGTCTCCAAGTCGCCATGTCGCAGCGCCCAAAACAGCGACGAGCGCACCAACGGGTCGTTGCGCCATGCACCCAGCTCGCCCGTCTGCAACTGTTCTTTCATGATCTTGAACTGCTCCTGAAACGGAATGTGATACTGGTAGCTGACCTGAAGCGGCTTGCCCGCCGCCATCGCTTCTTCCACCTTGTTCAAATAAAAAGGCGGAATCTCCGACTCGGGATCGAGCTTGGCGATCTCTTCCCATAACTTCTTCGCTTTGTCCAAAAATCCCAAGTTGGCCGCAGCCGCCGCCACGCAATGCAGCATCGCCGGGTCCTGGCGGTCGCCGAGGCGCAACAGTTGCCGAAACAGGCGGTACGCCGTCGTGTGTTCGCCGAGAATGCCCATCGTCGTCGCCAGCTTGTAGGCGTGGTCCGGGTAGATCGGATACAGCTTGCGCAGGCCATGCAGAATCTTCTGCAACGGTTCGCGTCGACCGAGATGCTGGTAGAAGACGGCGAGGTTGCACAAGGCGTGGACGTTGCTCGCGTCTTTCTCCAACACTTCCTCCGCCACCTCGATCGCCTGATCGAGCGAACCGAGGTAGTAGTAGGCCAGCGACAGGTTGTTGCGCGGCGCCGTCGCGTCCGGCTGCTGCTCGATCGCTTTCTGCAAGTATTCGGTCGCTTCGAGGAACTTGCCTTCCTCCAACAGCAAACGCGCCAAATCCTGCTGCTTGCGCTCTTCCTCGCGCTCTTCCTCCCGCTCCTGCATAAACTGACCGCCGCCGAACTCCTGCACGAGAATCTGGCTCATCTCCTGCGCGTCCGGCGCGAACTCGCCGTGCGGGTCGAGTTCCAAGTAGCGGGTGACATACTCTTCGGCGAGGTCATACTGCCCCATGTTGGCATAGTTGTTCGCCATATAAAAATAACATTCGACCATGTCCGGATCGATGTTCTTCAAGATGTTTTGGAGAATGCGGTTCGACTCTTCGAAGTCGCCCAGTTCCGAGAGCACCCCTGCGAGGTTGCAATGGTTGACCGGATTGTCCGGCTCCAACTCCGCCGCTTTGCGAAAATGTTTGAGCGCATTTTTCAGATCGTGTCGATCCAAGTAATGCACCGCCCGTTCAAAATAAAAAGCGGCATCCACTTGGAAAGGAATGACGTTGTTGGTCCGGTGTTTTTCCTGTTTGTTCGGCGGAATCTCCATCGAGGGGTCACCTCCCTTTCGCCCGTTTTACGTCCGCTCGTGATGTGTCACCCTAGTATAACATATCGACCCTAGGGTGTCATTTTGTGGCGAATGGTGTTAGGTTTCCCGATTCGACTCCAAAAACAACTTGGAAATGGAGCGGTTGTGGTGAATCCGATGGATCGCTTCGGCGAACAAGGGCGCGACGGAGAGGACTTTCAACCGCTCTTGTTTTTGCGGTTGAATCGGCAGTGAATCGGTCACCACCACCTCCGCGATCGACGGATGCGCCAACCGCTCGGGCGCGGGATGGGAAAAGACGGCGTGGGTCGCACAGAGCAGCACTTCCGGTCGCGCCCCGTTCTCGACGAGCCCTTCTACGACCTTGATCAGCGTGCCGCCCGTGTCGATCATGTCCTCGATGATGATCGGCACCTTGTCGCGCACATCGCCGATCACATGCGTGATCTCCGCTTCGTTGTGTTTCGGACGGCGCTTGTTCATCAAGGCGACGGGCAGGTTGAGATCGGTCGCCAGCCGCTCCGCCGTCTTGGCGCGTCCCGCATCGGGCGAGATGACGACCGCCTGCGAGAGATCCTTTTGCCGCAGATAGTCGGCGAACAGGTCGAGCGCACTCATATGATCGACCGGTATATCAAAAAAGCCCTGAATCGCAGGGGCGTGCAGGTCCATTGTGATCACCCGCTCCGCCCCGACCGTCGTCAAGACGTCGGCGACCATCTTGGCGGTGATCGGCTCGCGCGGCGCGTCCTGCTTCTCCTGTCGGGCATAGCCGTAGTAGGGCATGATCACGTTGATCCGCCCGGCGGAGGAACGCTTGAGCGCGTCGATCATCACCAAGAGCTCGACGAAATTCTCATTGACGGGGCGGGAAAACGATTGAAACACATACACGTCGGAGCCCCGCACGCTCTCCCCGATGTTGACATAGATCTCCCCGCTCGAAAAGCGCGAGATCTTCGCCACCCCCAGCGACAACCCCAACAAGCGGCACACGGCGGCGGCCAGTTGCGGGTTGGAGGTGCCGGAGAAGATTTTCACGTCTTCCATGGATGTCTGTTTGATGGTGATCATCCCCTTTGCCTACGATGTGAGCTGGCCCATGCCAAAATCCGACCTTCTATATGCATATGGAAACGATCGCGTGTTCAGGTCATTTTTGCTACACATGACGGGCAAATGAGTCGACCAACCTAAGACCTAGGGGGTGACTGTTGCTATGACAATCCTTGGCTTTGTAATCACGATTCTGATCGTCGGCGTAGTGATGTACGCGTGGTATGCGTGGGTGCATCGAGACGATGCGAACTACGCGACGGCAGACGAAGGGGGCGAGGCGACGACGTCCCGCCGTCACGCCAACCCGCGTCCGCGTCCGACGCCGCAACCGGCGCTGCTGGCGGAGACCGGCACGATCGGCGAGCTCGACGACGACCCGGAAGGCGCACCGCTACTGCCGGCGATCCGCCGCGAAGCGGCAGCGCAAAACCGCCAAGACACGGTGGATGATCCGATGCTGAACACGACGTCCGATGAAGTCGAGCGCTTGGCGGCCGGACAGGACATCTCTGTCCCGCCCGAAACGACGCAGGCGGTCAACGGCGTGCCCGGCGACGTGGACAACTACCGGGCGATCCAAAGTCCGCACCTGCTGCTGACCGACCCGCACGACGACAACTTCATGGAAGAAACGGGCACGATCGGCGACATCACGGCTGCCTACAATGACACCGGTGCCGCCGACATCAACCAAGCCGCCCAAGCGTCGGTCAACCAAGCTGCCCAAGCATCGGTCGGCGCAGCGGGTCAACAGACGGTTGCCCCGCAGACGGCTACTCCGCAAGCGAGTGCTGCTGCCCAGCCGCCCGTCACGCAGGCCCACCTGCAACCGGCCGGCCTGTTCCCGCCGGCTTCCGCGGCGCAACTCCCGCAAAGCCAGCCCACCACCGCCCAACCCGGTTCGCAGATGACCACCCTGTCATCCGCGCAGTACGCCAACTTGGCGAATCAACTGCCGCTCGTGGACGACACCGTCTCGTACGAGGAACCGGAAGAAGAGTAGGCATCGAATCAGAATCAACAACAAACCCTCACTGAATTTCCGTGAGGGTTTGTTGCATGTCTCGCGGGCGATCATTCGCGATCCGCAAGCGGGTGAAATCTTTCTCGTTGAATGTGAGGATGTAGCCCGGTTGCTTCACGCGGGCGCTTTCCGCAAGATAGGCATCGATGAAGCCGACGTTGTGCTTGCCAAACTGATACAGCGCTTCGAACACGATCTCTTTTTCCTCCATCTCGATGCCGTCGGCCATGATCAGATCGCGCAACGTGTCGGCGATGATCGCATCGGAGAACCGATAGATGCGCTTCAGCACCCAACAGCATTCCGCGATCACCATCACCGGCACCTTCAATCGAACCAGCCCTTCGTCGGCTCGTTGCATCAACGCCTGACACTCGCGCGACATCTCCGGGTGGTCGTTGGTCAAAAATCGGACGATGATATTGGTATCAATCCAAGCGGTCGGTAGTCCCATAAGTTCTGCGTTCCTTTCCGTCAGATGGTATCCTCATCCGTCATCGACTCCAGCGCTTGACGACGAATCTCGGAGAAATCCTCTCGACCGGGCTCCGGTTGCGTCGCCAGCGCACCGAAGAGCTGCGACAACTTCTTCCGTTTCAACACCTGCATCGTCACCACTCCATCCTCTCTCAAGGTGAACTGCACTTCGTCCCCCTCCTTCGCTTCCAACGCGCGGCGAATCTCCACCGGCACGGTCACCTGCCCTTTGCTGGACAGCTTGGCCGTCGCGGTCGTCACCTGCTTGCTTCTTTCCGACTTCCCTGTTGTTTCCTTGTCACTCATTATACGTATACCTCCACCGCAAGTAAAGCAAAATGTATTTTCCTTACCTAAAATATATTTCTTACCTCTTGAAAAAAGAATACTCCATCCACCTGTCCAACTCCTGCCAACTCCACTTCCTTTTAGAAGGAAATCCGTTCCCTCGTGCAGAACTCCCTCCTACTCACCAGGTCCATGGAGGTTTCCCTGTGCAACTCTTCCGCTTCGACGCCGCCGTCGGCCGACCGATCACCGCGTTCGGCTCACAACAGGTCACGCTCTCACCGCTACATCGATTTCCCCAGCAGATGCGAGGTTCCCTCTCCGTCGTCTGCATGCACGTCGCCCCCGGCGGGTGCATCGGATACCATCCCGCCGCGACCAAACAACTTTTCCTCATCATGCAAGGCGAAGGCTGGGTGCGCGGCGAAGAAGAAACGCGCACGCCGCTACAAGCCGGCAACCTTTCTCCACTCGCTGTAAAACCTTGACAGTTCTCGCGATTTGACATAAAATATACGGAAATTTACATGGCCCTTTTTTGTAAAAAGGGCACTTGGAACCGGGGGTCTAAGTGTATGGTCATACGCCCTTTCTCGTTTTGCTAGAAACGGGAACCTACCAACCAGTTGATTCCTGTTTCTAGCGTCGCTTTGTCCAAACCAAGACGCTTACGAGAAACAGGAGGAATGACCCATGACCCACCAACCTTTTATTCAGCCGTATCAAGTCAACCTGATCCGCCATCAGCTCAACCTGCTGATCGGTTCGTTCTACTTCGCAGGAGACAGCCGCGTGCTCGACGCGTCGCGCGCCAACGTGATGGCGACGATCCTCGATCAATTCACCGGCCTGACCCTGACCGCGGAGCAACGCGCTCTGCTGGAAGAGGCGGAACACGTGACGGACAAGGATGAACAAAAGCGCTACCTGAACAAACTGGCGCCCTACGTCATCCCGTTTCCGACGATCACGGCCGAGCAGATTCGCAAACTGTTCCCGAAAGTCAAGAAGTTGGTCTTGCCCGACCTGACCGACATCGACTACTCCGCCCTAACCTACCTCGGCTGGCGGGACATCGGACGCAACAGTTTGTACATGGTGCATCACATCGACGGCAAATGGGTCGGAACCGAATGGCGCTACGTCTCCGGACAGAAAGGCCGCGCCTACCAGTGCAGCTGGTGCCACCGCGCCTTCGGCGGCGACGATGTCGCCCTCCTCACCACGCAGCTCAAACTGCGCAACGTGCCCGACGGCTACAAAGTCACCGGCAACCACATCTGTCTGAACAGCGCACTGTGCAACCACCACCTCACCTCGACGGACGACATGTACGCGCTGCTCGCCAAGGTGAAGTAACCACAAAAGCACATGATAACAAGACACGCGGCTCTCAGCCGTCTTATAACGCCAAAGACCGCTTGCCCTCGCAACCCTGAGGAACAGGCGGTCTTTTTCCATCTCGTCTTTTTCTAAAACCCTACAACTCAATCGCATACCGTTGCCGACCGACGAACCCGTGGACCTCGCGATACCCGACCGACTTGATCAAGGGCACGACCGTCTCCAGCCCTTCCCCGACCAGCTCCGGCTTGTGCGCGTCCGACCCGACGGTCAACGGCACGCCGTGGCTGTACATCATCTCCAGCAAGCGACGGCTCGGAAACTGCTCCTCGCACTTGTAGCGCAGCCCCGACGTGTTCACTTCCACGCACACGCCCGCCTCACGGATCGCCGCGATCGTTTCCTCCAATAAATACTCGTACAACTTCGCCGGAATATGCCCGAACCGCTTCACGACATCGATATGCCCCAGCGTGTCGAACAACCCGCTCTCGGCCGACAGCCGAATCTGGCGAAAATACTCGCGGCAGACTTCCGCATGATCCCGCGAATCCCACCCCTCCAACTGGCGGTAATCGGTGATGTCCCACTCGCCCAAGAAATGCACCGATCCGATCACATAGTCAAAAGGATACGTGGCGAGCAACTCGCGGATCGGCTCCCGATACCCTTCGATCCAATCGGCCTCCAAGCCCACGCGGACGACGATCTCGTCCTTGTACTGCTCCTGCAAGCGCAAGGCTTCCTCCACATACTCGGGCAACTGTTCCCGCGTCATCGCCACTTCCGGCAACAGTTGCTCAGGTGTCAGGTGGATCACCGGTTGGTGGTCACTGAACCCGATCTCGCCAAGCCCCCTTTTTACAGCTGCTTGAATGTACTCTTCCAATCCGCCGACGGCATGGCCGCAGCGGTCGTGATGCGTATGATAATCGACGAGCATGTCGTGTCCAAGCCTCCTTTTATCACGTTACCAAGATAAAGTATAACACATTCCAAGCCTTGTTCATAAATCTACAGAAAATTTCTTTTATTGGACGGGCATAAATGACCCTTACAATCCGTAAGATGGTCTTACATGAATGACGACGAGAACATCCTGTGAAAAGAGGTGGATGCCCCATGCCGCGTCACATTGCCCATGAAAGCTATGAGGAATCCCGTTCGCGTTTTGTGACGATCGTCACCGACAACTCGCAGTACGATCTGGTGATCAATTACACGCATCATTTTTACGGCAAAGCGTTGATTTTGCATGTCCAGTCCCACCGCTTCGGCATCTTTGACGATCATGACGTGCGAGACACGGCGGTGCTCGCAGCAAAGCTCGGCATCCACAACGCGGAGGACGCGGAGATTGTCAGCGATTATCTGGAAGACGTGATGCCGGCCTTCTACACGCCGTCGGAGCGGTATTTGTAAAAGTGTCCTAGGAACGGACCGGCCACCCGGAGCGGGGTGGGCCGGTTTTTTTT
>DASTWJ010000151.1:0-7413 GCA_035776695.1 Bacilli bacterium | reverse complement strand
CTTGTAAGGAGGGTGGAACAGGTGAAGAAAAACAACAAGGCGGATGAGCGGGAACGTGTGATTCGGAATTTCTTCGATGCGGAGGGCCGATTGAAGGCGATCCCGGCGCAGCGCAAGAAGAAATTGTTCGTGTTTGAGCATCTGGTCAGCGGGTTGGAGATGGGGCGCGTGTACCCGGAGAAGGAGATCGACGCGTACATCAAGCAGTTCCATGAAGATCACTGCACGATCCGGCGGGAGTTTATCATGAACAACTACATGTATCGGGAAGATGGCAACTACTCGATGAACCCGCAGGAGTTGTGGGCGCAGATCGACTAACGGGCTGTTCGGCAGGTTTCTGACCTTGCAAATTTTTTCCTCCAAGCAGGAAGGACAAGAATTCCGTATAGCGAAATAGTTTCACGAGCAAGATGATAGACGGAGGTGCCATACAGATGACAGACATGCAATACCGCCGCTTGGGCCGCTCGGGCATGAAGGTGTCCGCGCTGGGTCTCGGCTCTTGGCTGACCTATGGGGGCACGGTGGCCGATCAGACGGCTGAACTGTGCATCGACAAGGCGTATGAGCTCGGCATCAACTTTTTTGACACGGCGAACATCTATCGCCACGGGGAGGCGGAGGTTGTAGTCGGCCGCGCCCTGCAAAAGTACCGTCGCGATTCGTTCGTGCTGGCGACCAAGGCGTTCTGGCCGATGAAGGATGGTCCGAACGACCGCGGCTTGTCCCGCAAGCATATCTTCGAGCAGGTGCATGCGTCCTTGAAGCGCCTGAACGTCGATTACATCGACCTGTGGCAGTGCCACCGCTATGACCCGGAAACCCCGCTCGATGAAACCCTGCGCGCGATCGACGACTTGGTCCGCCAAGGCAAGATCCTCTACGCGGGCGTATCCGAATGGACGGCGGCGCAGATTCAGGACGCGCTACATATCGCGGACAAGAAGTTGCTCGACCGCATCGTTTCCAACCAGCCGCAATACTCGATGCTGGAGCGTTACATCGAGCCGGAGATCCTGCCGCTCTGCCAACGCGAAGGCGTCGGGCAAGTGGTCTGGTCGCCGTTGGCGCAAGGCGTGCTGACCGGCAAATACAAAAAAGGCCAACCGCTTCCGGCCGGCTCTCGTGCAACCGATGAGAAGACGGGCAAGATCATCTCCCGCCTGCTGACCGAAGAGAACTTGACCAAAGTCGAGAAGCTCGAAGCGATCGCCACCCGCAAGGAAACCACGTTGCCGGCACTGGCCTTGGCGTGGATCTTGCGTCAGGAGAACGTCTCCTCGGCGATCATCGGCGCGTCTCGCCCCGAGCAGATCGAAGAGAACATCAAGGCGCTCGACGTCGTGTTGACGGCAGAGGATCTGCAAGAGATCGAAGCGATCTTGGCCTAGACCCTTTTTCCAAAAGATCGCATCACAAAAACGGCAGGTGTTCTCCCATTGGGGTAGGATCAACCTGCCGTTTGCTTTCGTACTTGTTCGTCATCGTGCGATATCATGGAGTCTCCTCTTCTTCCCACACAGTCTGTGGTCTGGTAGTGGCTCGCTGCTCTTGGGGAAAGAGTCGAGCCCGCTCATCTGATCTCAGCTTTGTGGATGTCACCTCCGCTGTCACGATGTCCGATCCGTGTTATGCCGTTGGGGTTCATTGGGTGTGTTTCTTGATTTTATAATACGCTAAATTTTCAGACGAAACAATGACGGAAAATGGCGGTTTTTGCCGCCCTTTTCTGTTGTAACGCGGTGAGGTGTGACGAAATAGCTTGTCCTCGGTCTCTCGCGCATTTAAGCCCCTATCCGTAAACTGAATTGGATAGGGGCTTTGTGTTGGGTTTACAACTCTTGTTGCCGGAGTTGGTCTTTCAGGTAGTCGGCGGTGCGGGCGGCGAGGGCCATCACCGTGGCGGTCGGGTTGCCGCCGCCGGATGTGACGAAGACGGAGGCGGAGCAGATGAACAGGTTGGACACATCGTGTGCCTGCCCGAACTCGTTGACGACAGACGTTTCGTGATCGTCACCCATGCGCGTGCCGCCCATCAGGTGGGCGGTGTCCGAGACGACGAATTCGGGGGAGCCGCCCGCCGCTTTCATGATCTCCTTCATCTGGTGGACGGCGTGGTCGATCAGCTTGTGATCATTTTGGCCGTAGGTGAAGGAGACGAGCGGCAAGGGGAGTCCGTATTCGTCCTTCTCGTCGGAGAGGGTGACGCGGTTGTCGGCGTGTGGCAGCACCTCGCCGACGAGGGTGATCCGACCATAGTTGTTGTAGTGGACCATCGTGTCGCGCAGGCGGCGTCCCCAGACGCCGGAGGCGGCCAAGCCCTTACTCATCGCGACGGGGCGGGTGCCGTGGGCGTGCAGGGTGTAGCCGCGACGGAACCCACGGTCGTGGCGGGTTTCGTAAAATTCCTGTGTCGTCGCCAGTACGGGCGTTCCTTTGTACAGGCGGATCTCTTCTTCGAACCGCCCGTACAGGTCGTGGCTGGAGTGCGGCATGATGTAGCGCCCGACGGTGCCGCTGGAGTTGCAGAGGCCGTCGGGGTGGCCCGCCTGCGCGGAGGCGAGCAGCAGGCGCGGTGTCTCGACGACGAAGGACGAGAGGATCACGACCCGTGCGCGTTGGCGGTACTCGACGCCGTCGTGGGTGAAGACCACGCCGGTCGCCTTGCCTTTGTCGTCGAGTTCGATGCGCGTGACCATCGAGTCGGTGAGGATCTCCGCGCCCGCTTGGATCGCTTTCGGGATGTGAAAGACAAGACCTGAGTACTTGGCGTTCGGCATGCACCCTTGGTTGCAAAAGCCGCGGTTGATGCAGGGCGGGCGTCCGTCAAACGGAGCGGAGTTGATCGCCAAGGGGGAGACGACGCTTGGGATGCCGAGCTTTTCGCAGCCACGGCGGAACACCTCGGCGTTGGCGGAAAGCGGTTCGCGCTCGGGCATCGGGTAGGGGCCGCGGAACGGGCCCCACGGGAACTTCTTCGGGCCGGAGACGCCGATCTGTTTCTCGATGTAGTCGTAGTAGGGTTCGAGGTCTTGGTACGTAATCGGCCAGTCCTCGCCGACGCCGTCGCGGGTCTTCGTCTCGAAGTCGCTTTCATGAAAGCGCAGGAACACGCCGGTAAAATGGGTCGTGCCCCCACCGACGCCGCGACCGGAGTTGTTGTGCCCCATTTTCAGCGGGTCGTTTCCGTCGACCAAGCGCGTCTCCTGCCAGCCGAGGGTGGACATGGAGAGCTCGTCGGAGGCGAAGTCGGACTGCGGGTTCCAGAACGGGCCCGCTTCGATCACCACCACTTTTAACCCGGCGCGGCTCAGTTCGTAGGCGAGCACGCCGCCCGCCGCGCCTGCGCCGACGATCACGACGTCCGCTTCGTCGGGGTAGAGGCGGTGGTCGAGGTCGTCATAGCGGTGCCCTGCGTAGTGGCAGACGTTGTGTTGGATCGGGTCTTGGCTGTTCTCAGGCATCGCGTTTCGCCTCCCAAGGATCGGTCAATCCGTATTCCGACCGCACATAGCCGCGCGGATAGGCCGGCCCGCCGTAGCCGATCTCCGACCAGACCAGCGGGTGGGAATAGTAGGCGGACACCGTCTCCGTGAGCATGGCGTTGAAAAACGGCTTGGCGGGTACCGTTTCGCCATCCGGCGTTTCGAGCGTCTCCGTGTCGTTCTCCATTCCGACGAGCAGGGCGATCTGCTGTTCCGCGCTCAGTCTTGGGAACGGCTGCTCGTAGCGGGTGGAGGCGAGATGGTCGAGGGCACGCCAGCCTTTTTTGAACAGGTGCTTTTGCGGGGGGACGTTCGGTTTGCGCTCGCTCTCGCCTTTGTCGCTGCGCAGTTTGTTGTCGAAATGCTTGACGATGTAGTCGAGCAGGTCGGAGCGGGCGTCGTCGACGAACAGGGCGGCCATCGCGCGGATCAGATCCGCTTCGTCGCCGGTCAGCTTCTGGAACTGGCCGGGGATGTCGAGCCGCTTGAGGACGATCTCCCGCGTATGGTCGTCCCAGTGATCTTGCTGGCTGAGGACGTCGTAGTCGGGGTAGTGGGTTTTGATCCGTTCCTTCCGTTCCATCAGGGTCACCTCCTAGAAAGACCAGTAGAGCACGACGAGTGTGAGGATCGAGGAGCCGGTGATCATCCCCGGCAGCATCAGCGGCGGACCGACGAGGAAGTTGCGCATCTCGTAGCCGCCGACGCGCTGCCCGATGCCGCGCGCGTGCATAAACGAGCCGAAGCCGCCTGCGAACAGCGAGACCCACATCAGGGTCTGAATGGTCAGCAAGAGCCACGGGACGGCGTAAAACGCGAACCAGACGAGCAGGAAGCCGTCGACGGGCGTCGCGATCACCGGAATCCACATCGACCAGTGCCGAAAATTCTGGCGGTAGTGAAACAGGGTGACTTGCACGAAGATCATGAAGAACATCAGGCCGATGAGCAGGAGCACGACGCGCTCCAACGGCCAGCCGTACCAACCGGTATCCATGAATACTTGCACCTCCGAACGGGTGATGTGAGGGGTTGCTATGGGTTAGTTTGCCAGAGAATGCGCCGGATATTCTTGCACATGCTAGAGGTAGCTAGTAAAATCGTGGGTGGCACATAAATCTGGGACTCAAGGTGATGGCATGCGAATTCGTGGACGTGACAAACTGCTACGCCGCTACGCACAGTACAAGGAGAGCGGGCGGATCAAGGAACAACCGGGTAAATTCAAAGGCAAATGGCGGGAGATGTTTGGCAACGACAACCCGTTACATATCGAGATCGGCACGGGGCGCGGGCGCTTTATCTCCACCCTCGCGCTGCAAAACCCGGACATCAACTATGTCGGCATCGAGATCGAGCATGAACTGCTCGGCACGGTCGGCTACAATGCGGAGGAGTTGGGGACGGGGGACAACCTCGTGCTGACACCGGTCGATGCGACACGGCTGACCGACTTTTTCGAAGACGGGGAAGTGGACCGCATCTATTTGAACTTCTCCGACCCGTGGCCGAAGAAGCGGCATCACAAGCGGCGGTTGACGTATGCGGATTTTCTGGAGATGTACCGCCGGGTGTTGAAGCCGGAGGGCGAGCTGTTTCAAAAGACGGACAATCGGGAGCTGTTCGAGTTCTCCTTGAACTCGTTCGTGGACAACGATTGGAAGCTGCGCCATATCACGCTCGACCTGCACAACTCGCCGTGGGCGGAAGGGAACATCATGACCGAGTACGAGGAGAAGTTCTCCGGGCAAGGCTACTTGATCCACCGGCTGGAGGCGCTGCCTTGGCCGAAGCGGGAGAGGTAAGTTGCACTCTCAGACGAAGCGATAGAAGAACGAGCAACCAAAATCAAAAGCCCCTGCGCAGTTTAAGCGGCAGGGGCTTTGTCCATGTTGGTAAAAGGGTTCGTGTTTCGGGGCCGATTGTTACAAAGAAGCGAACTCGTCCTGCACGCCTCGCAATTGCGCCTCCGCTTCCTCGGAGAGCAGGTTCTCTTTTCGCAAGCGGAAGTAGAGCGAGCGCGTTACATGCTTCAGGTTGGTCTTGTGAATCAGGAAGCGGTCATAGGACACGCTCTTTTTTTCCGGCAGGGCGTTCTTCAACCAACCGGCGATCGTTGCGACATCCGCTTTCCCTTCGGCGAGCATCGCCCACAGCGGGAACGCGATGCGCTCGTCTTCCTCGAAGGAGAAGACGGTCGGTGCATGCGCCACCAGCGCCTGCAACCCGTCCCACAAGGCGAGGCAGTCGGCGGCCGTCACATAGCGGCTTTTCACCAACTCGTCGACGACGTCGGCGACATGAGCGGCCGCATGGGCCCAGCCGTAGTCGGGATGGAACCCGCGCAGGTCGAGCTCTTCGCGGCAGTAGCGCAACACCTGTGCCATCACGCTACGCAGTTCGTCTTCGGTCAAAAAGGCGTTCTTGTTATCCCGTGCCACCATCAACGCCAATGTCAACGAGCAGAAGGAGCGCAAGAAGACACGCTCGCCCTCCACTTCTCCAATGCCATTAAAGTACAGATCCTCCCGCAACACCCGCTCCAACATCGCCCGCAGCTGCTCGGGCGTGAAGCGGTCTTGCACATAGATCCACCGACCCAATGTCGTCATCCCCAAGTTGTCCCGCAGCTCGGGGTCGAGCGAATCGAGATGATCGAGGATCTCGAACGCAATCTCATACGCATCCGTACCCTCCGGCACGGCAAAGTCGTTCTCCCGTATGGACGCCAGCCTGTTTTTCAACTCGTTAGCCCGGTCAGTCAAATTGACGGTCATAATCCAAGTTCCCCTTCGCATCATATGGTAAAACCACCCTAACACAAAAAGGGAAAAAGAGGAAGCCTGTCAAGACTTGTCGGAAGAAAATCCGGATGGTAAGATGTCAAAAAGTCTGAAAATTGAGTATAATGGAAAGTACAAGAAGGGAGTCGTTTGAAGGGGGGATGCCCGTGGGTCATTACCGAGAGGCAGAATACTGCGATTTGGATGTACGGTTGAGTCGGTCGGACATGGAGACGTTTATTCGCCAATTGGCGTCGGGAGGTGTGTCGCTGGTCTGGCGGGATCGTCAGGAACACGTGGTGTTGGTGGCGATGACGGGACAGGAGAAGCGAGAATTTTGTTTTCAACAGCGAGAAGGGCTGTTCGTCCTCACGGGGACACTGAGTTTGCAAGATGAACGTCTGGTGAACGCCTTGCAACAAGCGCTGGTCACGTGCAAAGGACGGGCGGTCGTCAAACATTTCACGGAAGGCCCGATCTTCATATCCAAATACCGTAACGGGGAGGCATTGATGATTATGGAACTGCATGGCCCGCGCAAAAAAGTCGTCTACGAAAAGCCGATCAAGATCACGAGCGAGGACATCATGAAAGCGATGAAAAACAAGGAGATCGAACAGCGCATCCCGGTCTTGAAGCTGGAGCTCGACTATGAGCTGGTATCTCTGACCGACGCGCTGCAGGCGAACGACGCCGACGAGGTAGCTCGCGTCAAAGGCAAGCTCGAAGAGCTGCGCCGCGAACTGCTGATGCTGGAAGCGTTCGACTTCGGACAATCGGAGGTACACCACTAGGACGATGGAGCTGACAACTGAATCCCAGATCGAAAGGCGATAGGATCATCTCACAACGCCGTACCCTTTGCAAGAGGCAAGCGGCGGCTCACGGAGAATCCTATCGCCTTTTTGTGTGGGATGCGGCAGGGGGATCAGGTCTGCGCTTTCGCTTCCGAGTAGAGCGCGGAGAGGAATTTCTTGATGTTCAGGCGGCTTTTCGTCGCTTTCTCGCCCGCTTGCACTTCGTTCATCCGCAAGCGCACTTCCTGAAAGTCGAACAGCCGCGGGGCGAAGTGCTCAAACGTCGGGTTCGTGTAGTCGGTCAGCCCGATCGACGCCAGATGCGACAACGCCTGCAGCACGGCG
>DASTWJ010000150.1:0-5230 GCA_035776695.1 Bacilli bacterium | reverse complement strand
CCGCACCAAGCGCGGCGTCGATGAGCTGACCGATGCGCTGATGGCGCGCGGGTACCTCGCCGACGGCTTGCACGGCGACCTCTCGCAGGCGCAGCGCGACCGTGTGATGCGAAAGTTCCGCACCAACGAAGTGGAGTTGCTGGTCGCCACCGACGTAGCCGCACGGGGCATCGACGTCGACAACGTCACCCATGTCATCAACTACGACATCCCGCAGGACCCGGAATCCTACGTCCATCGCATCGGCCGCACGGGTCGTGCCGGACGCAGCGGTCTGGCGATGACCTTCGTCACGCCGCCGGAGTTTAAGCTGCTCAAGCAGATCGAACGGGAAACCAAATCGGAGATGCAACTGCGTGAAGTGCCCTCGCTGGCCGACGTGGCGGAGCGGCAGGCGGAGATGTGGCGCGAGCGACTGATCTCCACCGTGCAGGCAGGCAAGTTGGCGACGTACCGCGCCATCGTCTCCGGGCTGTCCGGCGAGTTCGACCCGCTCGACCTCGCGGCGGCGGCGTTGAAGCTGGCGACGGGCGACGAGTACGAGTCGTCCTCGGAGAACGATTACAACTTCGGCGAGACGGGCGGAGCGCCGGGCATGGTACGCTTTTTCGTCAACATCGGCCGCAGTGCGAAGATCGGCCCGTCCGATCTGGTTCGGGCGATCTCGGAAGAAGCGGGCATCCCGGGCAAGGCGGTCGGCAAGATCGACATCTTCGAGAAGTTCACTTTCGTTGAAGTGCAGGAGGATGTCGCGCCGTTCGTCTATGAGGCGCTGCGCAAGTCGCGCATCAACGGCTCCCGCGTCAACCTCGAACCGGCTCGTCCTCGCGAGAAGGCGCGCCGCTAACGCTTTTCTCAACAGAAAAAGAACGGAGTGGAGGGCGACGTGAGCAACGTCGTCCTTTTTCTCGCAAACTTTTTGCAAATGTTCGCGAACAAGTGTTTGCATTCTGTTTGGAGTTGGTATAAAATAAGAGCAGGGATTGGAGATACCGACGCGAATCTTAGGATTCGTGATTCAAATACAGGGGAGAGTGTACTCATTGTCTAACGATCGTAAAGCAGCACTGGATATGGCGTTGCGCCAAATTGAGAAGCAGTTCGGGAAAGGCTCTGTCATGAAGCTGGGCGAAGCGGCGAACTCGATGCACATCGAGACCGTCTCCGCAGGCTCGTTGTCCCTCGACATCGCCTTGGGCGTCGGCGGCTATCCGAAGGGCCGCATCATCGAAGTGTACGGTCCGGAATCGTCCGGTAAGACCACGGTCACCCTGCACGCGATCGCCGAAGTGCAAAAGCGCGGCGGCCAAGCGGCGTTTATCGACGCGGAGCACGCGCTCGATCCGACCTACGCACAGGCGCTGGGCGTCAACATCGACGACCTGCTGATCGCGCAGCCGGACACCGGGGAACAAGCGTTGGAAATCGCCGAGGCGCTGGTGCGCTCCGGCGCTGTCGATATGATCGTCGTCGACTCCGTAGCGGCGTTGGTACCGAAAGCGGAGATCGAAGGCGAGATGGGGGATTCTCACGTCGGCCTGCAAGCGCGTCTGATGTCGCAGGCGCTGCGCAAGCTGGCCGGGGCGATCAGCAAGTCCAAGACGATCGCGGTCTTCATCAACCAGATTCGTGAAAAAGTCGGCGTGATGTTCGGCAACCCGGAAACCACCACCGGCGGCCGCGCCCTCAAGTTCTACTCGTCCGTTCGTTTGGAGGTACGCCGTGCCGAAGCGATCAAGCAAGGCACCGATACTGTCGGCAACCGCACCAAGATCAAAGTCGTGAAGAACAAAGTCGCGCCGCCGTTCAAGCAAGCGGACGTCGACATCGTCTACGGCGAAGGCATCTCCTTGGAAGCGGAGATCGTCGACATGGGCACCGACCTCGACATCATCAACAAGTCGGGCGCCTGGTACTCCTACGAAGGCGAACGCCTCGGCCAAGGCCGTGAGAACGCCAAGCAATTCCTGAAGGACCACCCGGATCTGCGCACCGAACTGGAGAACAAGATTCGCGAGTACTACAAGATTGGCCGGGCAGCCGCTCCGACCTTCAAAGCATCGGCCGAGGAACTGGCCGGTCAAGAAGAAGACGGCGAACTGCTCCCGATCGAGGAGTAATCCCGACCGGTGTGGCGCAAGAACAGCAAGGCGAAGCAACAGTCCCACGACGAGGAAGTCGTGTTTCAGGGCGGTCAAGTGACCGCCCTTTCTGTACAGAAGGGGAATCCCGACCGGGTTTCCCTGTTTGTCGATGACGAGTTCCAATTCGGTTTGCGCCGCGAAGTGGCGTATCACTTTGGGTTGAAAAAGGGCCTCGACGTGACGCCAGACTTTCTGATGGACGTCTGGCGCGAGGAAGTCGGCTACAAGGCGCGTGACGACGCGGCGACCTATCTGATGCGCCGCGCACGTTCCCGGCAGGAGATCGCCCGTCATCTCGGCGACAAGGGCTATGACGAGACGGTCGTCGCCAACACGCTCGACTGGCTCGACCGCTATGGGTATGTCGACGACGAAGATTTTGCCAAGCGTTGGGTCGAGGATCGTTTGCGTTTTCGCCCGCGGGGCAAAGCGATGCTGCGTTGGGAATTGCAACAGAAAGGCGTCGCATCGGACGACATCGAGTCGGCGCTCGGCGAACTGGTTGACGAACAGGGAGAAGTGGAAGCGGCCGTCCAACTTTTAGAAAAAAAAGTCGGTCGCAAGCAACCCGAATGGACGCCCGAACTCAAGCGTAAACTAGGGCAGTTCTTGGCTCGCAAAGGCTTTTCCACCTCGGTGATTTACACCGCGCTGGGGAGGTTGCGCGAGTCCACCAATCTTGACAATGATTGACACAACGGATAGAATGAGAATTGCGTATAAACTGCTTATCATCGGTCTCACCAGTAAGTGACCTCGCATACCGGAACGCATCTTCAATCGCTCAGAGCTCTTTAGAGTTGGAGCAAGGAGGCGTAACCGTACTATGGAATACTTACTCCCGATACTCTTATCGGTGATCTTCTTGGTCGTAGGTCTCGCCGGCGGCTATTTCATCCGCCGCAACATCGCCGAAGGCAAGTTGCATGCGGCCGAAACGCGCGCGCTGGAGATTATTGACAACGCGAAGAAAGAAGCGGATTCCAAGAAGAAAGAAGCTGTCATCGAGGCAAAAGAAGAAGTTCACAAGCTGCGTTCGGAGGCCGAGAAGGACATCCGCGAACGACGCAACGAGGTACAACGTCTGGAACGCCGCCTGATGCAAAAGGAAGAGCAACTGGACAAGAAGACCGACGCGATCGAACGGCGCAGCGAAAGCTTGACGCTGAAAGAGCGCACCATTGAGGAGACCAAGGAAAAGGCCGACAGCCTCCTCCGTGAACAAGTTGCCGAACTCGAACGCATCTCCAACCTCACGCGCGAAGAAGCGAGAACGCTGATTCTGACGAACGTCGAGAACGAAGTTCGCCACGAAGCGGCGATCATGATGAAGGAGATCGAAACGCAAGCGAAGGATGAAGCCGAGAAGAAAGCAAAAGAGATCATTGCAACAGCGATTCAACGTTGCGCAGCCGATCATGTGGCGGAAACCACCGTCTCTGTCGTCGCTTTGCCGAACGACGAGATGAAGGGGCGCATCATCGGTCGTGAAGGCCGCAACATCCGTGCACTGGAGACGTTGACGGGCATCGATCTGATCATCGACGATACCCCGGAAGCGGTCATCCTCTCCGGCTTTGACCCGATTCGCCGCGAGATTGCACGCGTGGCCTTGGAAAAATTGGTGGCGGATGGTCGCATTCATCCGGCACGCATCGAAGAAATGGTGGAGAAGGCTCGCCGGGAAATCGACGAGCGCATCCGCGAAGAGGGCGAACAAGCCACCTTCGAAACCGGGGTTCATGGTATCCATCCGGACCTCATCAAAGTTCTTGGCCGTCTGAAGTACCGTACCAGTTACGGTCAGAACGTCTTGAAGCACTCGATCGAAGTGGCGCATCTCGCAGGTTTGATGGCCGCCGAATTGGGGCTTGATGTTCAAATGGCGAAGCGTGCGGGTCTTGTGCACGACATTGGGAAAGCGATCACCCATGAGGTGGAAGGTTCCCACGTGGAGATCGGCGTCGATCTCGCCAAGAAATACAAGGAGCATCCGATCGTCATTAACGCAATCGGGGCCCACCATGGTGATATTGAATTCACGAACCCGATCTCGATGCTGGTTGCGGCAGCCGACGCACTGTCCGCCGCACGCCCGGGAGCACGTCGTGAAACGCTTGACATCTACATCAAGCGACTTGAAAAACTGGAAGAAATCGCCGAGTCTTTCGAAGGCGTGGAAAAGTCATATGCCATTCAGGCCGGACGCGAAGTCCGCATTATTGTTAAGCCTGAGCAAATTGATGACGCAGAATCGGTACGCGTTGCACGCGAGATTTCCAAGCGAATCGAGAGCGAACTCGATTACCCTGGTCAAATCAAAGTTACGGTCATCCGGGAGACCCGAGCCGTCGAATACGCAAAATAAAGTAGCCACTTGGCTACTTTATTTTTTTCATCGCGGATGGCTATGCTGAATGGGGTGCAGGAATTACCTGCAGGAGATTAGGAAGCAGGGAGCGAATATGTGCTCTGTTGGCTTTTTAAACTGCTAAAGGTGTTGATATTGCTTGGCTAAACCGCGTCTGCAAGAGTCCGCAGGGACCAACTTGCTGATTTCTCTCTTGATTCGTTATCCTGAACTCTCTTCGCTTCGCTACAACCCGAAGACGGGAGAGATGTCTTTTACCATACTGATCACCGGGGAAGTGCTCACCGCACAACAGGAGGAGTTTCGCGCTTTTGTCGCGCGTTATTTCGCTGCGTGTCGCGAGTTGGATCGCAACTTTGCCGAACTCGGGCGGATCACGCACACGATGATGGAAGGCGTGACGATGCTGGTGTACGAGCAGCACGTCGACGTGCTGACGATCATGGAAGTGCGCCTGTTCACCCAACTCGTCGTCGAGTTCTACCAAGCGGCGGTTGTCGGGGAGATGCTCGGCTTGCACGAAGAGGAAATGGAAGCGCAAGAGGAGATCATCGAACACCTCTTGGGGCAAAAGGAAACGTTGCGCCAAGAAGCTTCGATCGTCGCGTATCGCGATGGGGGCAAGGTGTTTGTCTATAACAAATAATCTGTCACGTATACAGGATTCGTAACGAATCGTCTTTTTCTGTTCCAGACCAGATCGGAGGACCCAGAG
>DASTWJ010000149.1:0-3863 GCA_035776695.1 Bacilli bacterium | reverse complement strand
GCGCCGCATCCGGTCTGAGCAAAGAAGAATACCGCGAACGCTTCGACTCGCAACAGTAAGCGCATCCCCTCCCTTGGAGGGGTCTTTTTTTGGTATGCTAGAGGCATTCGTTTGATTGACAGGGACAGGAGGAGAAGCGTGAATGGGCTACATAGAAGACTTGCGCGCCGCCATCGGGACGCGTCCGGTGATCTTGGTCGGGGCTGTTTGCGCCGTGCTCGACGACGCAGGGCGGCTGTTGCTGCAACGGCGGACGGAAGGCGGCGGCTGGGGGTTGCCCGGCGGGCTGATGGAACTGGGCGAATCGGGCGAGGAGACGGCGCGTAGGGAAGTGGAGGAAGAGACCGGCTTGCGGTTGGGCGAACTGCGGATGATCGATGTGTTCTCCGGGCCGGAGTATTACGTGAAGATGCGACATGGCGACGAATTCTACTCGGTGACGATCGCGTATGCGGCGCAGGCACGAGAGGCGAGCGGGGAGTTGGTCGCTGATCCTGCGGAGAGCTTGGAACTGCGGTATTTTCCGTTGGACGAGCTGCCGCAAGGGATCGTGACGCGCCACCGGATGATGCTTGATCGGATGCTCGATAAAATGTTGGAGACCCTCAAGGTTTTGTAATAGAAAACGAAATCTGGAAGCATCCTACAAGTACCATCATCGTACTATGAGGAACTTTCAGGGAGGGTCCAAACATGTCCTTCAAACACACATGCACGGCCTTGCTGTGCAGCGCTGCGCTTCTGTTCGGAACCGCGGCGGCACCGGCGCTGGCCGCTGAGAAAAAAGAAACCGCGAAGCCGATTCGAGTCGACCTCGCCAAGGAAGCTCGCTCCGCCGTCCTGATGGATGCGGCGACCGGCACCATCCTTTTTGACAAGAACTCGAATGAAAAACTGCCGCCGGCCTCTGTGACCAAAGTGATGACGATGCTCTTGATCATGGAAGCGGTTGACAACGGCAAAGTCAAATGGAACGACAAGATTCGCACCAGCGAGTACGCCGCGTCGATGGGCGGCTCGCAGATCTTCCTCGAACCGGGCGAAGAGATGACGCTGAGCGAGATGTTCAAAGGCATCGCCGTCGCCTCCGCCAACGACGGAGCGGTCGCCGTCGCCGAGCATCTGGCCGGGTCGGAGGAAGCGTTCGTCGAGATGATGAACGAACGGGCGAAGCAACTGGGTGCGACCCACACCCACTTTTCCAACGTCAACGGCTTGCCGACGGAGAACCACTACACCACGGCGCATGACATCGCCTTGATGTCGCGAGAGTTGCTGAAGCACGAGGCGGTGACCAAGTACACCTCGATCTATGAGGACCACCTGCGCAAGAGCTCGGAGAAGCCGTTCTGGCTGGTCAACACGAACAAGCTGGTCAAGTTCTACTCCGGCATGGACGGGCTGAAGACGGGGTACACAACCGAAGCCAAATACTGCCTGTCCGCCACCGCGAAACGCAACGGGTTCCGCGTGATCGCCGTGGTGATGGGCGAACCGACTTCGCCGAAGCGCAACGCGGAGATCTCGCAGATGATGGACTACGCGTTTGCCAACTACAAGTCGGACGTCTTCTTCAAAGCGGGAGACACCGTGGACAAGATCCTGATCGACAAAGGTGAAGTTCGCGAGCTGCCGATGGTGGCGGGCGATACGGTCGGCGTGCTGATGAAGAAAGGCGAGAAGAAGGAAGGCTACCAGCGCGAGATCGTGTTCAACGACGTGCAGGCTCCGATCAAGAAAGGGCAGGTCATCGGGCAGATTCTCGTCAAGAAGGAAGGCAAAGTCGTTGCCAAAACGGACCTCGTCGCCCCGCGTGACGTGAACGAAGCGAGCATGTGGGAGCTGTTCAAGCGCACCGTGATCTCGTGGATGACGTTTGGCGGGTAGGGCAGATCGATCAATCGCAAAGGCAACCTCACCTTGTCAAAAGGTGGGGTTTTCTTGTGTCCTCTTTTCGAGGATTGGAACTTTGTGGTACTTTTTAATGGGAAAGGGGTGTAAGAGATGAGACCTGGACCACAGGAATGAATCGATCAACGAGCGTTGACCATTTGGCGGATGACCGGTGCCTTGGTAGCGCTGTTGTTTTGGATAGTGCCGGTGGCGATTTTTGTGCCGTATGGGAGTTAGGCACTGGTGTTGGTGCCGTTGTTTTTGCTGTACGGATGGATGTGTTTCCGCGATGCGGGGTGGCAGTTGGAGGAGGGGACGTTTTTGTTTCGCTTTCGTCGCTTGACCCGCACGACGGCGGTCGTGCCGCGAAGACGCTTGCAGACCGCCCAAGTACGGCAATCTCTGTTTCAGAAGCGCGTCGGATTGGCGACGTTCTCCGTATCCGTGGTCTCGGGGAACGGTGGCGTCGAGTATCGGGTGGTCGATGTCGATGAGGACGTGAGCGAGGCGTTGCTAATCGAGGCATTTTGGCGTGAAGAATAAGGGATGAAAAAAGAGTCAACTTCCCGGCGGGAGGCTGACTCTTCAAATTTACTTAGCCGATCGCCCGTTCCGACAGTCGTTCGGTGTTGTAAGCGGTTTGAGTGCGAATGACTTCCACGTCGTGTTGCAGATGAGTGACGCTGCGGTTGAGCTGTGAGATGTCGCGGTTGATCTGGGTGATGTCGCAGTTGATCTGGGTGATGTCGCTGTTGATCTGGGTGATGTTGCTGTTGATCTGGGAGATGTTGTCCTTCATCTCTGCCATTTCTTTGTGGATCTGTTCGAATTTACGATCTTGCTCTTCAAACCTACGATCTTGCTCTTCGAACCTACGATCGATCGCCTCGAACTTTTGCTGCACCATCGTGTGAAGCTGTTTCGTGGACTCTAGGATGGTCGGGATGTCTTGCAGGGCGGTGAGGATTTGTGTCAGTTCCGGTTGCGGGTGGTTCATCGGCACTCGGCTCCTTTACGTTTGGATGGGGATTGCAACTCTGTTCGCACAGAGAAGAATCCACGTATTCGCATCACATGAAAATCACTAGAGTCTGAGAGTAAGTATAGCGCAAGATGTGACGTAAAGGAAGAGTTACTTTTATTAAACAGAAGGGCCGATTTCCTCCATTTTCACTACAGCCGGTGCGTCAGTCACTCCGCTTTGTCGCCGCTCCAACTCCGGTAGAATGCGACCGAACAGCACAACGCTGATCAGCCCGACCCCCACAAAGCACACGCTCATCACCCACGAGCTGAGAAACCCGCCGACGAAAACCCCGATCGCGGCGATCTGCATCGACCCGACAAACGAAATCCCGTTCACCGCCAGATACGAACTCCGCCGATCTTCCGGCGCCAGATCCCCCAGAAAGGCCTGCTTGACCGGAATGTGCATCAATTCGCCGATCGTCACCACCAACATCGCCAGCAGCAACACCCACGGCGTCGTGCTGACCCCTAACACGGCAAACCCGGCCGCATAGAGCACGAGACCGCCGAGCAGTGAACTCCGGTTGCTCAATCGACGCGTCAACAGGGCGATCAAGGGCGCGATCAGCACGACGAGAAACGTATTTTCCATCTTTAAGTTGCCAAACATCTCCACGCCGCTCACATCCCCGAACCAAGGAAGCCCCGTCAGCAGCGGCTGCGTCTCCATTTCGTTATGTAAGCGGATCCCTCCGTACTCCCCGAACAAGAACTCGAGCGACAGGCCGAGAGTGGAAGCGAGGATGTAGATCGCGAACACCTTGTCTTTTAACACGTCCAGCATTTCTTTGAATATGTTGTTTTTCTGTGACGATGCGGGAGGCTCGGACGAGACCGGCTCTCGTTCCACGGTCGCTTTTTTCGGAAAATAAGTCTCTGTGAGCAGAAACACCGTCACCAACAACGATGTCAGCGTCACCGCCGTCAATGCGAGAAACAAT
>DASTWJ010000148.1:0-10712 GCA_035776695.1 Bacilli bacterium | reverse complement strand
ATGTGGTGACACCCGGGGTGCGCGAGAAGCTGTCGGCTGCGTTGCAGGCCAAGGACTTCGTCTCCTACGAACGCCTCGTGGCGGAGCATGCGGAGGAAGCGGCGTCGCGCGACGTGCTGCTGACCGTGCCGCGGCTGCGCGGGGGTATCGAGGTGCTGGAGCAAGCGAAGGCGTTGACCGCCTCCTCGCAAGCGCTGGCGGCACTCGACAACCTGAAAGCGATCTGGGACGTGCTCGTGCTACATAGCGTGGACGCGGAGTTGCAGATCGACCTCGGGCTGCTTCTGTCCCAGCATTATTACTCGGGCGCGATCTTCGAAGGCTATGGCCCGAACGTCGGCTTCCCGATCTGCTCGGGCGGGCGCTATGACGAACTGCTCGGCAAGTTCGGGCGCACGGCGCCGGCGACCGGCTTCGTAATCGGCATCGAGCGGGTGCTCGACGTACTGGACAAGGCGGTGCAACTGGAGCATCGCGAACGCTTCCTCGTGTTGTACGAAGCGGATGAACGCTATCCGGTGATCGGCTTCGCCTCCTACCTGCGCTCCAAGCGCTTCGTCGTCACCGCCCAGCGGGTGGACGACGTGGATGACACGGTCGCGCTGAACAAGCCCGACCATGTAACGATCATCAAATTCAAACAAAACAAACTGGTCACAGAAGACCGAATCGTGAAGGCGATGTGGAGCGACTTCGCGCATATGTTCAACCTCTAGGGGTTGAATAGGGGAGAATGGGGAACTAGAAAATCGGGCGTAAGACAGAGACAAAGAGATGAGCAAGGCGAGAGAGAGGGGCAAGTAACGATGACGATGCAAGGGTTGACCGTCGCCCTGTCCAAGGGACGGATCATGGACGATACATTGCGAATTCTGCGGGATGCGGGCATCGCCGTGCCGGAGGACCTCGAATCCTCCCGCAAGCTGATCCTGCAAAGCCCGGGCGGCGAGGTGAACTACATCCTCGCCAAGCCGGTCGATGTACCGACCTACGTCGAGTACGGGGTGGCCGACCTTGGCATCGTCGGCAAGGACGTTTTGGTGGAAGCGGGTCGCGACCTGTATGAGCTGCTCGATTTGGGCATCGGGCGCTGCAAGATGTCGGTCGCGGGCCTGCCGAACACCCCGCCGACCACCATGCCGCGGGTCGCGTCGAAGTACCCGCGGATCGCCACCGATTATTTTCGCGAAAAGGGGCAGCAGGTGGACGTGATCTTCCTCAACGGTTCCGTCGAGCTGGCTCCGTTGATCGGCTTGGCCGAGCGGATCGTCGACGTGGTGGAGACGGGGCGTACGCTGAAGGAGAACGGGCTGGTCGTGATGGAGGACATCCTCGAAGTTTCCACCCGCGTGGTGGCAAACCGGATGGCGTTCCGACTGAAAAGCAAAGCGATCGACGAGTTCGTCGCGCGGGTGCGCGGCGTGCTGGCGAAGGAGGTGGCAGAGCAATGATCAAGGTGGTACAAGCGTCCGCGTTTACGCTCGACCGTGAGGAGCAGGACGTATACGCCAAGGAGCGCGAAGCGGTCGCCGAGATTCTCGGAGACGTGCGGGTGCAAGGCGATGCGGCGGTGCGGGCGTACACGGAGCGCTTCGACGGCGTGAACTTGGCCGACTTCCGGATTCCGGAGGAGAGCTTCGCAGCGGCGTATGAGCAGGTGACGAACGAGTTCGTCGAGGCGTTGCGCGAGGCGGTCGTCAACATCCGTCGCTATCATGAGGCGCAGAAACGCAACTCCTGGATGTTGCCGGATGAAAAAGGTTCGTTGCTCGGCCAGATCATTCGCCCGCTGAAACGGGTCGGCGTCTACGTGCCGGGCGGTCGGGCCTCCTACCCGTCCTCCGTGCTGATGAACGTGATTCCCGCGCAGGTGGCGGGCTGTCCCGAGATCGTGCTTTGCACCCCGCCGGATCGCGACGGAGCGCTCAACCCCGGCGTGCTGGTGGCGATTCGGGAATTGGGCATCACCGAAGCGTATCGCATCGGCGGCGCACAGGCGGTCGGCGCGATGGCGTACGGGACGGAGACGATTCGCCCCGTCGACAAGATCACCGGCCCCGGCAACATCTACGTCGCGTTGGCGAAACAGGCGGTGTTCGGGCATGTCGCCATCGACATGATCGCGGGGCCGTCGGAGATTCTGGTGATCGCCGATGAGACGGCCGACCCCGACTATGTGGCGGCCGACATGTTGTCGCAAGCGGAACACGACCCGATGGCGGCGGCGGTTTGCGTCACCACTTCAGAAAAAGTGGCAGTGGAAGTCGAGCGGGCGTTGGAAGCGCAACTGGCGCAACTGCCGCGTCAGGAGATCGCCGCCGAATCGTTGAAAAATTGGGGCGCGATCATTCTGGCGGAGACCCTCGACGAAGCGATCGCCGTCTCCAACCGCATCGCGCCGGAGCATCTGGAGCTGATGATCGCCGACCCGATGAGCGTGCTCGGGCGGATCGAGAACGCGGGTGCGATCTTCCTCGGCCCGTATTCGTCGGAGCCGGTGGGCGATTATTTTGCAGGGCCGAATCACACGTTGCCGACGAGCGGAACCGCGAGATTTTCCTCGCCGCTCGGGGTGGATGACTTCGTGAAGAGATCTTCGGTGATTCAGTACGGGAAAGCGGCGCTGTTGCAAAACGGGAGCAAGATCATCGCGTTGGCGGAAGCGGAAGGGCTGACGGCGCACGCCAATGCGATTCGAGTGCGATTGGACAAGGAACAGCAGAACCACCTTGAACCGGGAGGGACGCAAGCATGACGGCGCGTGTAGCAAGCATCAAACGGGATACGACGGAAACGCAGATCGAACTGAGCTTCAACTTGGACGGAGCAGGGCAACGCGAATTGAACGTGCCGGTACCTTTCCTGCGCCATATGCTCGACCTGTTCGCCAAGCACGGCGGCTTCGACTTGAGGGTCAACGCGCAGGGCGACATCGACATCGACGACCATCACACCGTCGAGGACATCGGCATCGTGCTCGGGCAGGCGTTCAAGCAGGCGATCGGCGACAAGTCGGGGATTCGCCGCTACGGCAACCGCTTCACGCCGATGGACGAAGCGCTGGCGCAGGTGACGATTGACATCTCGGGCCGTTCCTTCCTCGTGTTCAACGCGGACTTTCCGAAAGAATATGTCGGCACGTTCAACACCGAGCTGGTCGAAGAGTTCTTCCGCGCGTTTGTCGGCAATGCGGGCGTCACGCTGCATGTCAACGTCGCGTACGGCACGAACACGCACCACATGATCGAAGGCATCTTCAAAGCGTTCGGCGGTGCGCTCTCCGAAGCGGTGTTCCGTGACCCGAACCAAAAAGGCATCCCGTCGACCAAGGGGGTGCTGTAGGGATGATCGCGATCATCGACTACGGCATGGGCAACCTGCGCTCCGTGGAAAAAGCGCTGGTGTCCCTCGGGGCGGAGGTCGCCGTGACAGGCGACCCGGCCGTCGTGCGGGAAGCGGACGGCGTGATCCTGCCGGGCGTGGGTGCGTTCGGTGACGCGATGGCGAACTTGGAGGCGCAAGGGTTGGTCTCCGTGATTCGCGAGGTCGTAGCGGCAGGAACTCCTTTTCTCGGGATCTGCTTGGGGATGCAGTTGCTGTTCACCACCAGTGAGGAGCATGGGGAGCACCGCGGTCTGGACTTGATCCCCGGCCGGGTGAAGCTGTTTCGCGGGGACTTCAAGATTCCGCATATCGGCTGGAATGACCTGAAGCTCCTGCAGGACAGCGTGCTTTTTGACGGAGTAGAGAACGGGGATTATGTGTATTGGGTGCATTCTCTGTTCGTCGAGCCGCATGACCGCACCGTGCTCTTGGCGACGACCGACTACTACGGCAAAGTGGCGGGCATCGTCGGGCAGGGCAACGTGTTCGGCATCCAGTTCCATCCGGAGAAATCGTCGCGGGTCGGGCTGACGCTGTTGCGGAATTTCGTGAATTTGGTGAGAGAGGGAGTACGGGCATGAGTGAATTTATCCTATACCCGGCGATCGACTTGCGCGGGGGACAAGCGGTGCGCCTGTACAAGGGCGACTATGACCAAATGACCGTATACGACAGCGACCCGGCGGCGGTGGCGCGGCGGTTCAAGGAGGCCGGAGCGCGCTTCCTGCACGTCGTCGACTTGGACGGCGCGAAGGAAGGCTCCCAGCAGAACCGCCCGGTGATCGAAGCGATCGTCAAGGCGTCCGGCCTGCCGGTACAGGTAGGCGGCGGCATTCGCACAGGCGAGACGCTGGAGGCGTTGTTCTCGCTCGGCGTGTCGCGGGCGATCTTGGGCACGGCTGCGGTAAACCAGCCGGAGTTCGTGCGCGAGGCGTTGCAGGAGTACGGCGATAAGATCGCGATCGGGATCGATGCAAAAGACGGTATGGTCGCGGTCAACGGGTGGTTGGAGACCTCTTCGATCACCGCGATCGAGCTGGGGCGCGAGTTGAAGGCGGCAGGGGCGACCCGCGTGATTTTCACGGACATCTCCCGCGACGGTACGCTGACGGGGCCGAACGTGCCCGCGATTGTCGAGATGGCGGAGAAAACAGGTCTTGGCGTGATCGCGTCGGGTGGCATCAAGGAGACGGGCGACCTGCTGGAACTGGCTCGCTACCAAGGGCGAGGCGTGATCGGTTCGATCATCGGCAAGGCGATCTACAACGGCAACATCGACCTCGCCGCGTGCATTCAGGAAGTGGATGCCGCGCGGGTAGGGGGGCAGGCGTAGGATGTTGACGAAACGGATCATCCCTTGTTTTGACATCAAAAACGGGCGCGTGGTGAAAAACGTGTCCTTTTTGACCAACGAGCGCGACGCGGGCGACCCGGTGGAGTTGGCGAAGATCTATGAGGAGCAGGGCGCGGATGAACTGGTGTTGCTCGACATCACCGCGACGGACGAAGGGCGTTCCACGCTGCTCGACATCGTGCGGCGCGTGACCGACCAAGTGTTCATCCCGTTCACCGTCGGCGGTGGCGTTTCGACGGTCGAGCACATTCGCGACCTGTTGAAGGCGGGGGCGGACAAGGTGGGGATCAATACCGCCGCGTATAAAAATCCCGCTTTTATCACAGATGCGGCGAAGCGCTTCGGCTCCCAATGCGTTGTCGTCTCGATCGATGGCAAATGGAACCCTGCCATGAACGACTGGGAAGTGGTCATCCACGCGGGGAAGACGCCGACCGGTTTGTCGGCAATCCAATGGGCGAAAGAGATGGAAGAACGCGGGGCGGGAGAGATTTTGCTGACTTCGTTCGATCAAGACGGGCAGAAGAGCGGTTTTGATCTGGAGTTGACCCGCCGCGTGTCGGAAGCCGTCCGCATCCCCGTGATCGCGTCGGGCGGGGCGGGGGACATGTCCCATTTTTACGACGTGTTTACGGAAGGGAAGGCGGATGCCGGCTTGGCCGCGTCGATCTTCCATTTCAAAGAGACGACCGTGACGGAAGTGAAAAAGTATTTGAAAGGAAAAGGGGTGGCGATCCGATGAGTGGAAGCGTATCGACGAACACGGCATGGGTCGACGACCTGACCTATGACCGGACGACCGGCCTGCTGCCGTGCATCGTGCAGGATGTAAAGAGCCGCGAAGTGCTGATGCTCGCCTACATGAACCGCGAGTCGATCTTGAAGACCTTGGAGACGGGGCAGACGTGGTTCTGGTCCCGTTCGCGGCAGGAGCTGTGGAACAAGGGCGCGACGTCGGGGCATGTGCAGCAGGTGGTGCGTTTAAGTTATGATTGCGATCGGGATACGTTGCTTGCCGAGGTGGAGCAGACGGGGGCGGCTTGTCATACAGGGGCGAAGACATGCTTCTTCGAGACGGTTGTGGAAAAGGAAAACGAAACAGGAGTGGCCGGTTATGCCATTAGCTATACGAAGTTACGCAGAGAGGCAGCTGCGAAAACCCATGCCAATTCTCGTCCGAAACCTAGTCCCGCCGATGCGACAGCCACCTGTTTGGCCAATCGCTTCGCCATCCTCGACGACCTGCTCACGATCATCGCCGACCGCGACGCCGAGCGACCCGAAGGAGCTTACACCACCTACCTTTTTGAAAAAGGTCTCGAAAAGATCCTGAAAAAAGTCGGCGAAGAATCCGCCGAAGTCGTCATCGCCGCGATGAAAAACGACCGCGCCGAACTCACCGCCGAAGTCGGCGACGTGATCTATCACCTGTTCGTCCTGCTCCAAGAGCGGAAACTGCCGTTCGACGAGGTGTTGAAGCTGTTGGAGGAAAGGCATACGAAGAAGGATATCAAGAACAAGGCATGACAGTTGGCAACTCCCGCTTTTAGAGCGGGAGTTTTTCGTAGTTTATTTGCCTGCTGGAAGTTTGAAACCATTTATGAGAAAATATCCGCATAGTAGGCTATTCGTTTTTGATTTTGTGTAAGACTCGAACATTGGAGGTACATATGAAACTAAATCGAATCAAATTAGAGAATTTCCGTGGGTTCAATGAGTTAAATATGAATTGTGGTGGAAAAAGCGTGGTATTGCTTGGGAAAAACGGAGCTGGGAAAACTACGATTCTTGATGGAATTGCACTGATGTTATCTCGAATTGTAAAGAAAATCACTAACATCGGGAACGAAGTTAGAATCGATGACACTGATGTTATGTACAAAAAAATAAGATCACATATCTCTATAGAAATGGATTTTCACGATCGAGAACTTCATTGGGGATGTACAAAAAAGAAGAGAGATACGCCAAAGTGGACCGGCGCCGATGATCTACAGCACATCACAGACTATTTAAATACGGTGATAGATGACAACTATGAGCACGATGGTATGAAGGGGATGCCGATCTGTATTTATTATCCCGTCCACAGAATTGTAAATGATATCCCGCTACGAATCAGAAAAAAGCACGACTTTTCAATACAAGATACTGCATTTGAGCGTGCAATGACCGGGGGAGCGGATTTTAGAACTTTTTTTGAATGGTATCGTAATCGTGAAGACCTTGAAAATGAAAAAAAGATCCAAACTGGCTTGGAATACATTGATTTACAATTGAATTCTGTCAGAACTGCGATCTATGATTTTTTGCCAAATTTTAAAAATCTCCGAATCTCAAGAAGTCCACTAAGGATGTTAATCGAAAAAGAAGGAATAACGTTAGAAGTCAATCAATTGTCTGATGGAGAAAAATGCTTGTTGGCACTTGTGGGGGATTTGGCAAGAAGGCTAGCTATTGCAAATCCTGGGTTGGATAATCCCTTGTTGGGCGAAGGAATCGTGATGATTGACGAGGTCGAGTTACATCTCCATCCTAAGTGGCAGCGTAAAGTGATTTCGGGCTTAACAAGGGTATTTAGAAATATCCAATTCATTATAACGACTCATTCTCCACAGGTTATCGGTGAAGCGGATCATATGAAACTGTTTGTTCTGGAATATAGTCAAAGAGGAAATAAAGTTCACGTGGCTGAGTCCGTTTTTGGTCAAGATGTAAATTATGTTACGGAAGAAATTATGGAGGTACCAATCAGAAACGAAGAGGTTCAAAGCTTAATAGAAGAGCTATATCGAGTAATTGAAGACTGCGACTGGCCGTCAGTTGATAGGATTCGAAGCCTATTGAAATCGAAAGTCAACTATAACGAAGTGCCGGAACTTCTAAGAGCGGACATGATTATAAATCGTAGGAGAGATATCGACTGATGCGATTTATACAAAAAATTGAAGCGCCAGTTGAGCTCGGGGAGTGGAAGCGTGATTTTTATCAAGATCATAAAATTCGAGCGAAATACAAGGATTTGGCTAAAAGACCTGATGTTCGTCAAGCACTCAAGAAGTCTTTGCTAGCAGAACAATTTTCTATTTGTTGTTATTGTTTGGCGAGAATTGAGAGTGAAACGAGTCATATTGAACACCTGAAACCACAAAGTAAGTTTCCGGGCGAGCAACTCAGTTATCAAAATATGTTCCTATCATGTCTCGCCACAAGACATGAAGAGGGGGAACTGAGCTGTGGTCATAACAAGGATGACTTTTACCATGAGAAGTGGTTTGTTTCACCACTTGACCTTGAATGTGGAGAATATTTCAAATACACAATGAGTGGAGAAATTTTACCCGCGTGTGAGTTTGGAAGCGAAGGGTGGCAGAAAGCTACCACGACGATTGAAAAGCTGAACCTGAATGCCTCACGCTTGAAGCGCTTGCGAAAAGTGGCGATAGATGTAGCACTTCAAAACGATTTTGACCCAACTGCACCACTTGATGAATCTGAACTTCGCAAACGCATGAAGTACTATGAAATGCCGAAAAGTAATGGGGAATTGGAGCCGTTTTGTTCAGCTATTACCTTCATGCTAGGCAAAGAACTAGATGCGACAAGGAAGCGGAAAAAGTCGGATACAAAACCTGAAGTACCCCCAGTTAGTTGAAGATGAAAATCCCATGAATTGGGTTTTCAATACGACTATACTGGGGGTACTTTATTGTAATGTCGAAGGGGACGTATCCGATGCAACTTTTCCTACATCCCCCGCTCTTCCATCTCCTGCAAGAACCCGTCGATCCACTCCAACTCCGTCTCCGAGTGCATCAATCCGTTCTTCATGATCTGCAAGGGCGTCCAGACGGCGTCGCAATCAAACTCAGCCATCACCTGCTTGATATGAGCGATCCGCTCGACAGTATGCTGGCGCTGTTGCAGCATCGCGTCGCGCACCATCACAGGATCGGCGAAGCGCAGGAACATCAGCGGCGGATAGAGCGGGTGGTACAGCTTCGTGTCGGCGAAAAGTTGCTTTTGCAACAGCTCGCGGAACCGCTGGCGTCCCTTGTCGGTGATCCGGTAGATCGTCTTGTCGGGACGCTTTTCCTCGTGGATCACTTCGCGGACCTCGATGGCGCCCTTTTTCAACAGCTGTTCGAAGTTGTAGTAGAGCGTGCCGAAGTTGATTTTGATGTAGTTCTGCATCTGCCGCTCTTTCATCGTTTGCAATACTTCGTAGGGATGGCGGTCGCCTTCACACAGCAGACCCAAGATGATCAATTTCAGCAACATGCGCCATCCCCCCGTTCGCGTTCGCGGTTTCGAAACAATCGTTTACCTCTTGATTATACCGTAGACGGTTTCTGTTGCCTATCGTCCGAACGGGTGGTTTGCGGACCGCCGCCACCGCCCGGGCCGCCTTGCTTCAGCATCGCGAGGCTCGCTTTGCCGGCCAACAGCGAAAACAGGAAGCACGCGACCGCCACACCGACGCAGATCAGGAACACGTCGGCGATCGCACCGCCCATGCCCTGCTGCATGTGCGTGAACACTTCCGGCGGTATAAACTGACGCGCCTGTTCGGAGAAGAGTGCTTGCGGCTCCTTCACCATGTCCGCAAACTGCGGCGGAACCTTGAACTTGGTGCCGAGATCGACCATCGTGTCCTGCATCCGGCTGTTGACGATCACGCCCATCACCGAGACGCCGAGCGCCATGCCGATGTTGCGGAAGAAGGTGATCAGCGAGGTGCCGATGCCGATGTTCTCGCGACCGACCGACACTTGGGTCAGCATCATCGTAATCGGCATCAGCGGGCCGATCCCAAGACCGAGCACGATCATCGACAGGATCATGTAGGTGTTGGTCGTCTCCATCGTGATTCGCGACAGCAGGTAGGTGCCGCCCGCCATAAACACCGACGCGATCAGCATCATCGGGCGGAACGGCAGTTTCGCCGACAGAATGCCGCCGACCGTCGAACCGGCGACGACGGCCAGCATCATCGGGGTGAGCAGGTTGCCCGCGTTGACGGCGGAACCGCCGATCACCCCTTGGATGAACAGCGGGATGTAGGAGGACGCCGTGATCAGGATCACGCCTTGCAGAAACGCCGTGCCGGTCGAAGAGGTCAAACCGGCGTTGAACAGGCGCAACGGGATGACCGGCTGCTTGGCTTTCGTTTCAATAAACAGGAACAGAAGCGTCAACACGCCCGAGCCGATCAGCAGCGAGAGAATCTGCCAGGAATCCCACGCGTACTCTTTGCCGCCCATGACGAGGCCGAACATCAGCGCGATGATCGCCAGCGTCAAGGTAAAGGCGCCCGCGTAGTCGATGACGACTTTCTCCACGCGACGCGCCGGGAGCTTCAGGAACCCCGCGATCAGGATCGCGGCGAGAATGCCGAGCGGCAGGTTGATCAGGAAGATCCAATGCCACGACAGGTGCTCCGTGAAGTACGCACCCGCCGTCGGACCCGCCACCGAAGAGATGCCGAAGACGGCGGAGAACAGCCCTTGCATCTTGCCTCGCGCTTCCGGCGGGAAGATCTCCATGATCAGCGCGAAGGAGATCGGGAACATCGCCGAAGCCCCGATGCCTTGCAGCGCACGGTAGGCGATCAACTGCTCCATCGTCGAGGCGGTCGAGCAGAGCACCGACGCGAGGACGAAGAGGATCAGACCCAGCAGGTAAAAGCCTTTCTTGCCATACAGGTCGGCCAGCTTGCCGAAGATCGGGATGAACGTCGTCGATGTCAGCAGATACGCCGAGAACACCCACGAATAAATATCCAAGCCCCCGAGTCTCGTCACGATCGTCGGCATCGCCGTAGCGACGATCGTGTTGTCCAGCGACGCCATCAACAGCCCGAGCAGCAGGCCGGTGATCACAAAGGGACGCGTTTTGTCCAGTTGACCCATTGTCGTAGTGCCTCCAATCTGAGTACTCCAATTTGAGTACCTTATGTACTACAAGTAGAGTA
>DASTWJ010000147.1:0-17007 GCA_035776695.1 Bacilli bacterium | reverse complement strand
ACGAGAACCTCACGTTCGTCGCGGGGATCACGCCTTCTTTGGTGAAAAAAAGCTGTTGCAAACGCTCCTACCTGCGCGGCGCCTTCATGGCCGGCGGCTCGGTCAACGACCCGGAAGGCTCGTCCTACCACTTGGAGATCTCCTCGACCGACCTGCAACACAGCGAATCGCTGCTCGAGTTGGTCAACGGCTATGACCTGAACGCCAAGTTGATCGACCGCAAGAACTCATATGTCGTCTACTTAAAAGAAGTCGAGAAGATCATCGAGTTCCTCAACATCATCGGCGCCCATCAGGCGTTGCTCAAGTTCGAGGACATCCGCATCGTCAAAGGGATGCGCAACCAAGTCAACCGCCTCGTCAACTGCGAGACGGCCAACTTGAACAAGACGATCGAGGCGTCGGTGCGCCAGATCGAGAACATCAAGCTGCTCGAACGCACCATCGGCCTCGACAACCTGCCGCCCAAGCTGAAGGAAGTCGCCGTGATGCGCCTGCAATACCCGGACATCAACCTGAAGGAACTGGGCGAAATGCTGACCGGCAAAGTCTCCAAGTCGGGCGTCAACCATCGCCTGCGCAAGCTCGACGACATGGCCGAGCGGGTCAAACAGGGCAACACGCCCTAACCAGGCGATATTTTGCCAAACCCTTGGTATACTAAAGCACAAAGACACAGCGCTGGCATGTAAGCGCTTGTTCTGGAGGAGGGACCTCAGCGGTGGCGGAAAGAACAGCAATCGTCAAACTGCACGCGGGCCTGCACGCCCGTCCGGCAGCTTTGTTTGTACAGGAAGCAAATCGATTTGCCAGCGAAGTGTTTGTCGAGAAACAAGGCAAGTCGGTCAATGCGAAAAGCATCATGGGCATCATGTCGCTGGCGATTTCCTCCGGCTCGGAAGTGATCATCCGCGCAGAGGGACCCGATGCCGAGCAAGCGGTGACCAAACTGGCCGACTTGGTGGAACAGGAAGGCTAATCGATTCATACGAAGACACCCATCACGCAAACACGAAAAACCACGTTCGCCCTGCCTCATACATACAGGACGCAACGTGGTTTTTGGCGTGTTTAGATCCCGATGTCCGGAATCGGTGCATTGAGAAAAGTGGTCGTGGGACGCACCGGGTACTTCTTCTCGAAGATCGCCCGCACCGAGCGCAGCGAATCCGGCTGAAACCCTTCCGGCACCCGCACATAATGCAGCCGCCAGATCGGTGAGTAGTTCGGGTGCGACGGCAGCGCGTCGAAGATCAGCTTCTGGCCCTCGACGGGGACGATTTTGCCCGTGCTTTTGTCGATGCCGTGGATCGGTTGGAACACCGAACCGGCGCGCACCGGCATCGGGCCGATGTCGAGGTAGCCGGTCTGGATGCTCTCGTACCACGCAGGGACGACCGGATAGACGGAACTCTGCGCATCGACGGGCACGACGGGGGCGTTGACGATCATCCCCGGCGTGCGGATGCGAATCGCGCGTTTCATCACATCCTGCACCGAGCGCACCGCATCGACATCCAAGTCGGCGGGCACTTCGACGAAATGCACGAGGCGCAACGCGCTGTGGTGGTGCATCCCCGGCACCGAGTCGAGGATCTGTTTATGGCGAGAGAGCAGCAGAGGCCCTCCTTTGGCATCGTAGCCGCGAACCAACACGTACATCCCCGCCACCGATAGCGGAGTCAGTCCGGCCGAGACGTAGCGCAGGGGACGGTTCTCCGCCCATCCCTCCTGCAGTCCGATCGTGGTCAAGGCTGTCACCTCCCGGAATGATTGGGCTACTACCTACCCTATGCACGGGCACTCCGAGAGGTGAACAGACCTTGAACGGGCAAAAGGGGCGGTGCTTATTCCATCGGCACCTGATCCAACACCCCGCTGCCGATAATCGCCAAGCCGAGGATCGAGCCGAGAATCCCCAGCAAGAGCCAGAGCGAATGCAACACGATCAGCACGGTGCCCTGCGTTTTCGAGCCGCGCTTGATGGAGAACACGCCCATGATGATACCGGCGATGTTAAAGATAAACGGGATGAAGAAACCTAAGACGAAAAACACCCAACCCAGAACATTGAACACGGTGGGACTTCCTTGACTGTGTTGCTTGTTGATGACAGAAGGATTGCGTTCTTCCACGACGGTCACCTCCGGGTAGAAATTGTGTTGCGTACCTCTTATCCTCACCCGATTGGCTCCGTCTTACGCTGGTAAGGTCTTGCATCTCCCGTCGCCCCGAATTGCTGGTACAATGGAAGGTGGTGAGGAGGGAACGGATGCATGAAACAAACACAACGACAAGAAGCGATGCAACAGTTGCAAGAGACGATCATCGCTTGTGAAAAATGCCCCCGTCTGCGCGACTGGTGTCGCCAAGTGGCGGTGGACAAGGTGAAGCGGTATGCGGATCAGGACTATTGGGGGGCTCCCGTGCCCGGCTTCGGCGACACGAACGCCCGGCTGATCATCTTGGGGCTCGCCCCCGGCGCACACGGCGCCAACCGCACCGGCCGCGTGTTTACCGGCGACGAATCGGGCAAATGGCTCTATGAAGCGCTCCACCGCTTCGGGTTCGCCAACCGCCCCGATGCCACGTCGCGCGAAGACGGGTTGGTGCTGACCGACGCTTACATCAACAACATCGTTCGCTGCGCCCCGCCGCAAAACAAACCGACGGCGGCGGAGATTCACGCCTGCCAAGACCATCTGCTGACCGAATTCGACCTGCTCGCGAACAAACAGGTCGTTTTGGCGCTCGGCAAACTAGCTTTTGACAAATACAAAAACCTGCTCAAGTCGGCCGGTCGCGATGTAAAAGATCTGACCTTTGCGCACGGAGCGCTGTATCAGTTTGACGACAGCTCCCCCGCGTTGTTGGCGAGCTATCATCCCAGCCAGCAAAACACGTTCACCGGCAAGCTGACGCAAGAGATGTGGACGGCGATTTTTGAACAGGCCAAGCACTTGCTTGTATGAAAAGGGCAACCATTTAGGTTCCACATAATTCAAGAGACAAGGGCATACTAAATGTCACAATCTCTTCGAAATCAATGAGGAAAATTCATCCTGTGCGGCGAATGAAAACAGGCAGTAGGGAAATTGGATTGGGTGCAAGGGGGAGCGGTCGATGAAACGAATGTGGGGACAAGTGACACTCTGCCTCCTGTTGTTGCTGCCGCTTGTGATCTCCTACGCGGATGCCCCCTCCGCTGAGTCTCCTGTGTTCCAACAGCTGGTGCCCGCCGATGTCAGTGAGGCGGAGCAGGTGGCGGCCCCGCTCTTGCAACCGATCCCGGGTGCCAACGACGGGTCGACTGCGACGGAGCCGGTCGACAAACAACAGGAAGAGGCGAAGATGCCGACCTCCGTCTATGACGTGGTCGTGGTCGGCGGGGAACCGGAAGGCGTGGCGGCTGCGGTGGCGGCGGCTCGCAACGGGGCTCGCACGTTGCTCGTGGAAAGCCGAGACGGGTTGGGCGGACTGTTTACCTATGGGGAATTGAACTACCTCGACACGGCTACTTTTTCCGGAACGGGTGTTGATCGGGGGATCTTCGAGGAATGGCATGAGCGGGTGGGGGATACGCAGAATTTTGATCGAGAGGAAGCGAAGGCCGTGTTTCTGGAAATGGTGCGCGACGAGCCGAAATTGACGTTGCGCTTGCAGACGGCGTTCGAGGAACCGCAGCTGTCGATGGACGGCAAGCGGTTGGAAGCCTTGACGCTGGTCGGTGCGGACGGACGGCGCGAGCGGGTGGTCGGGCATCGCTTCATCGACTGCACGCAAGATGCCGACTTGGCGGCTGCGGCGGGCGTGCCCTACTTCGTGGGACAGGCGGACATCGGCTTGGACCGCCGGATGGCCGTGACGCTGGTGATGACGATGACGCACGCCGATTGGGACAAGATCGGAGAGGCGATGGCGAACGGGTTGTACGGCGGCGGCTACCAGTACGATACATATGCGTGGGGCTTCTCCGAGCTGAAGACGGCCTACCAGCCGCAAGAAGCGGACACGCGCCTGCGCGGGCTGAACCTCGCGCTGAACAAGGACGGTTCCGTGTCGATCAACGGCTTGCAGATCCTTGGCATCGACGGGCTCGACCCGGAGCAGAAACGCCTCGGGTACCAGAAAGGGGTGCGTGAAGCGAACAACGTGCTCAAGTTCCTGCGCGAGAACGTGCCGGGATTTGAGACGGCACAGATGGGCCACCTGCCGTCGGAACTGTATATCCGCGAAACGCGGCACATCCTCGCCGAGTACCAACTGTCGCTGGCCGACGTCTGGGAAAACCGCGACCAATGGGATCGGGTGGCGCTTGGAGCCTATCCGGTCGACATCCAGGGCATCTCCTATGACGAAGGCGATGTGATCATCGGGCAGCCGTCGCTCTATGCGATTCCGTATCGCTCGCTGGTGCCGCGCAAGATCGACGGCCTGCTCGTCGCGGGGCGGGCGTCCGGCTATTCCTCGCTGGCGGCGGGCAGTGCTCGCACCGTGCCGACGGGCATGGCGGCCGGCGAAGCGGCGGGGGTGGCGGCGGCACTGTCGCTGGAGCAACACGAGACATTTCGCGAGTTGTCCCACGACCCGCTGGCGATCTCCGAGTTGCAGCAGCGCTTGGTCAACCAAGGGGCGCGGCTGTTCGAGTTCGAGCTGTGGTTCCCGTACAAAGGCATGTGGTACTACCCGAGCCTGCGCTACCTGCTCTCCTACGGCTTGATCGCAGCCGGGTATGAGAACAACTTGCATGTGGAAGAGCCGATCGGCGAGCGCGAGTTCCTCAACCTGCTGGAGCTGGGCTTGCAGCGGATGCACGCTGACGACGGCAAACACGCCAAGCTGAAAGCGAATCTCGCCGAACTGAAGATCGAGGCGACCGACGAGCCGTTGACCCGCGATCAGATGGCGTCCTACCTGTTGCGCTCGTACGGACAGGAGTTGTCGGAGGACGTCTGGTATCAAGCGATCGAGAAAGGCTTCATCGACCAGAACTTGGCCTACCGTTTGATCGTCAATCGTCCGTTGGCCAAATATGAAGTGTTTTATCTGGCCGCTCGTTATTTGCGCAAGCTCCAATAAGACTTCGTTAAGATCCGAAAGCTCGCGACCTGCACTTGAGAAGGGCGGTCACGGGCTTTTTTCCGTGCAGACGGGGTTGCTGTGTGGTATTCTTCTTAACAGAAAGCGAGTTTCAAATTGTGTAAAGAATCGGAAGGCGGGAAGTTGTGACGATGGTACGCAAATTCACGTGGCGTCGCGCCTTGCAGTGGGTGGCGCGCCATCAGGAATTCTTTTTGCTTCATGCGTTACTTGTTTTGAAAATGCTGGCGTTTCAATCGGCGATCGGCTTTGTCGGCGGCACGTTCGGCGTGCTGTTGTCGAGTTTGGCACTACTGTTTCTGCTGACGGGATGGACGCTGTTGCTGTCGGTAAGGAAGCGGGTCTGGACGCTTATCTTCGTCGATCTGTTGCTGACGTTCGTGTTGTTCTCCGACGCGCTGTTCTTCCAGAACTACGACCGCATCCTCGCCCTGCCGATCGTCGGCCAAGCGGGTCAACTGGGCGACGTGATGAGCGTGCTGCAAGAGCAGGTGTCGGGTCGAGAAGGGCTACTTCTGGCCGACTTTTTATTCGCTGTGCCGTATGCGATCTGGCGCGGACGCAAGGCCACGCGGACACCGGCCTTGGTGCGCCCGCGCAAGCAGCGTCTCCTGCAAGCGGCCGCCGTCAGCCTGTTGAGCCTGTCCGTGCTGCTCGGCAGCCTGTCCTCCTTGGTCTATGCCTATGGCAAACACACGGTGTCCGACATCTACGCCAACAACACCGTGTTGGAAAATATGGGCGTGTTCAATTACCACCTCGCCGATGCGTACAAAACGCTCTTCCAAGGGGATGTCACCGTTGCACAGAGCGAACTCGAAGTCCTGCAGGCGTGGATGGCGCATCACCGCAAAGAACAGCCGGCCTCGCCGCGTCTGAACGGCATCGCCAAGGGCAAAAACGTGATCCTCGTGCAGATGGAGGCGTTGCAAGGCTTTCTGATCGGGAAGTCGGTCGGCGGGCAGGAGATCACGCCGAACCTGAACAAGTTGGCGGGGGAAAGCTTGTATTTTGACAACTATTTTCCCCAGATCGGGTTGGGTGTGACGTCCGACTGCGAATTCGCCTCGCTGAACTCGCTGTATCCGCTGCAGCAAGGGTCGGCGTACATGCTGCAGACGGACAACACGTTCCGCTCGCTGCCGAACCTGCTGGCGGAGCAAGGGTACCAGACGTTTGCCGTCCACGGGTACAAGCCGGAGTTCTACAACCGGCAGGAGGTCTATCCGCGGGAAGGGATTCAGGCGTTCTACAACATGAACAACCTCGAGATGGACGAGGTGGTCGGCTGGGGGCTGTCGGATGAGTCGATGTACCGCCAGTCGGTGGAGAAGATGCAGGAGGCGCAAGAGCCGTTCTTCGCTTACATGATCTCGCTGTCCGGTCATACGACGTACAACATCCCCGAGGAGAAGCAGGAGCTGACGATCCCGGAGGGGCAGTATTCCGAGCTGTTCAGCAACTACCTGCAAGCGCAACACTACGCGGACAAGGCGTTGGGGACGTTGCTCGATCGCTTGAAGCGCGAAGGCCTCCTCGACAACTCGCTCCTCATGCTCTATGGCGATCACTTCGGCAACTCGTTGCAGGACGGGGTGCAGGTGAGCAAGTTCTTGGGGCAGGAGATCACGAACAACCGCGAACTGATGGAGTTGCGCAAGATCCCGTTCCTGATCCGCCTGCCGTATGGGGAGCACGCCGCTGTGGAGTCTATCCAAGCGGGGCAGATCGACGTATTGCCGACGGTGGCGAACCTGTTGGGGCTGGATCGGGAGAAGATGGTGTTCTTCGGGCACGATCTGCTCAACGCCCCGCCAAACTCCGGGTTCACCGCGTTTCGCCATTACATCGGCATCGGGACGTATGCGACGGACGAGTTGTTCTATGTCGTAACCGAGCAAAACCAAGGACACTTCGAAAAGGGCAACTGTTACAGCCGCACCAGTGGTGAAGAATTGCCCCTGCAAGCCTGCAAAGCCGGGTACGACCGCGCCCTGCGCGAGTTCTCGATGTCCGACCGGATTGTAGAAGGGAATGCCGTGATGCAGTTGTTAGGCAAATAAAGAACATAACAAAAATGCCTCTCGCGATGAGAGGCATTTTTGTTTGGGAGAATCTATTAAACTGGCTGTTCATTGTATTTTACTATGGTATAATCTGAATTGCACAATCGAATAGGCTCGGCAAGGGTGGTCGGCTCACTCCCTGTGGAAAGGGGGTGAGTGTCATGACGGAGGATCAAGCGACAATGCAATTGATGCTGATGTTTGGCATGTTCGTTATCGCTTTACTGAAGTTTGACGACAAAGAAAAATAGACCGCCCTAGGCCTGGGAATCGGTCTATTTTCTGATCGCTCTACCTAGGAGCCGACCACCCTTAAAGGGTCATCGATTTTGCATCGACCGTAGGTGTTACCCGCACCTATGGTCTTTTTTTATAGTATACGGTCTTTTCGAGAATTATTCTACCATGTGCTGAAAAATTCTACAAGTGAAGATCCCGAGAAGTTTCATTTTCTAGCTTCTTTCGTTCATGCCTCTGTCTTTGCGATACGCACTCGCCGTCACGCCGAACTTGTTCTTGAACGCCCGATGAAACGAACTGAGCGACCCGAACCCGACCGACAGTGCCACATCGGTGATCTCACGCCCCGTATGCACCAGCATCTCCACCGCCCGCCGCAACCGCAGCTCGGTGAGATACTGCGCCGGCGTCTGCCCGAACTGCTCGCGGAATAAGCGAATCAGGTGGTACTTGCTCACCCCCGCCGCCTCCGCCAAGTCGTCCAACGACAAGTCCAACGCATGCTCGTCATGCATCTGCGCCAACACCGTCTGCAACGCCGGGTGCAGGGCGTGCGGCGTCTGCGGCAACCAGAGCCCACTGTGCGAACCGGGGTGTAGCGAGAGCAGCCAATGCGCCAGATCGACTTCGAGCTCCTGCCACTCCATCCCTGACAGCGGAGCGCCGATCGACCCGGCGATGATCTTCTCCGCCACCTTCTGCAACGCCAGCGAGGACCCTTCCGCAAACGGGGTGAACTCCAGATCGGGCACCGTCCGCTCGACCCGCTCCGCCAACACGTCTTGCAAAAAGGTTCGTTGCAAGGAAATCAACAGCAGTTTCGACTCCCCATCCGCCGCGAAATGCCGGTGCGACTCCGACGGCGAGGTCACCAGCCGCGTGTCGCCGGGCAGCGCGACGACCTTGCCGTTGTGCTCCACCTGCGGCGTCCCCGACAGCGGCACCGAGATCTGGTAGTCCTGCTTGTGCGTATGCAACGGGTCGGACGCACCTTCCCCCAAGTACATCACCCTCACGATGCTGTTGTTCAACTCCAGCTTCAACTGCCGCACCGGCCATCTCCCCTTTTTCCAAAAACGCCATGATCCAAGTCAATCCTGATCTCTCGCAATAATTGCTTTCGCCCGTCACAACATTCGCGAGGCGAGACGGGGTCGATTTTTTTATTCTATGGATAGCAAGGTTCGACAGGAACCTATTTCCAGTATAAAGAAGGTGACCTCTGATGAAAATACTTCGTTTTCACCCGGTCGCGTGGGCCGTGATCCTCGGCACGTTCGCCTCGCGCACCGGCTTCTACATGACGATCCCGTTTCTCGCGATGTACCTGCAACAAAAAGGGCTGGAGCCGACGACGATCGGTGCCGTCCTCTCCTTGTCCTTCTTCGTCGGCACGGCGGCGAGCTTTCTCAGCGGGGCGTGGTCGGACCGCATCGGGCGCTATCCGGTGATGTTCCTGTCGATGGCGACGTGGAGCTTGGTGTTCGTCGGCTTTGCGGTGGCGGAGCAGATGTGGCTGTTCTTTCTGCTGAGCGCCCTCAACGGCATGTGCCGCTACGTCTTCGAGCCGGTCGCCCGCGCTCTGTTATCGGATGTGACGCCGGAGGAGCAGCAGGCCAACGTGTTCAGCGCCCGCTACCTCGCAATCAACGTCGGGGCGGCGATCGGGCCGCTGGCGGGGATGTACTTCGGCACACACAACTCGACGATGCCGTTCTGGCTGACGGCGGGGGCGTATGCCGTCTATGCGCTGGCGATCCTCGTGCTGATGGGCGTCTATCCCGTACGTCCGACCGCGGCAGAAAACGAACGAGTCACGTTCCGCGAAACGGTCAAAGTCGTGCTGACCGACCGCGCTTTCGGACTGTTTCTGCTGGCGAACGTGTTTATCACCGCCGCCTACTCCCATCTTGAAACCACTCTGTCCCTCTACATGGGCTCCGACACGTTTGCGGACGGCGTGCGCCTTTTCTCGCAACTGCTGGTCGCCAACGCCGTGCTCGTCGTGCTACTGCAAATCCCGCTGGTCAAATGGGCGAAGCGGTTCCGCAATAACACCGCGTTGGTGATCGGGAGTATTTGCTTCGCCCTCTCGCTGCTTGGCTTGGGCTTGTTTCACTCGTTAGTACCGTTGGTTATATCGATGGCGTTTTTCTCCGCAGGGGAAGTGCTCGTCTTCATCCTCGCTGACGTCGCGATCAACGGGATGGCACCGGAGCATCTGCGCGGCGCGTACTTCGGAGCGAGCGGCTTCCAGTTCCTCGGCCAAAGCGTCGGCCCGCTGCTCGGCGGCTGGTTGCTGGCGCTGTGGGGGTATCACCAAGGCGGCCTCGTGTTCGGCGTGTTGGCGGTGGTCACGCTGCTCGCCGTCCCGCTCTTCCGCTCTAGCGAAAAAGCTCTGCACCGCAAAAAAGAGATTCCCACAGGCGGGGAGTTGCGCCATAATGGAAGCATCTAACACTCGCTGTGAAAGGGGAACCACTTCATGATCCAGAAAATCCGTGTCGGCATCATCGGCACCGGCTTTGGCGCGAACGTACACGCGCCGATGTTCCAACACCATCCGGGCTTCGACCTGCAAGCGATCGCCAGCGTTTCGCGCGGGCGCACCGACGAAGTGCGGGAGAAGACGGGCATCGCCCGCGTCTACGAGGATTGGCGGGAGATGTTGGCACAGGAGGAACTCGATCTGGTCGCCGTCACTTCGGCACCGTATCTGCACCATGAGATGGTGCTCGCCGCTTACGAGCGCGGCCTGCACGTGCTCTGCGAAAAGCCGATGGCGCTTGACGCCGAGCAGACGCAAGCGATGATCGCCGCTCGCGATGCGGCAGGGAAACAAGGCTTCGTCAACTTCGAATTCCGCTTCCGTCCGGCGCGGCGCAAGGCGAAGGAGATCATCGAGTCGGGTCAACTCGGTCGCCTCGTACACGTCCGCTACGAAACGAGCTTCCCGAGCTACCTCGCCCTCACCTCCAAGCCCCGCGGCTGGCTGGGCAATGAGGAGCTCGGCGGCGGGATGCTCGGCGCGCTCGGTTCGCATATGTTCGACTCCCTGCGCTGGTGGACGCAGGAGGAAGTGACCCGGTTGCAAGGCCTGCTGCCGATCCATGTGCCGTCCTACACCGACCATACGGGCAACACCGAACTGCGCACGGCCGATGACGCGTTTCTCGCGATCGGGCACCTGACCGGCGGCACCACGTTTCGCGTCGAGTTCGTGTCGGCGATCCGCCATGCACAGTCCGGTGCCAAGTTGGAAGTCTTCGGCACGCAAGGCACGCTGGTGATGACCGATGATCGCAACGTGGAGCTGTCGATGGGCGATGATCCGTTCCATGAAGTCGAGCTCGGCTTGTACACGGAAGCGCCCAAGACGATGAGCGCGCCGGCCGATCGTTACTACACGGCGTTTTACCCGATGATCGACGCGGTGCATGGGGCGCTGACGACAGGGGAGCGGCATCCGATCCTGCCGACGTTCGAAGACGGACACCGTGCGCAGTTGCTGCTCGATGCCGTTCGCAAGTCGGCCAAGGACGGACAACGCATCTTTTTCTAAACACAGGTGGCAAAAAGCGCCGTTTCGACAGGGATTGGTGTCGGAACGGCGCTTTATCGGGTTGGACGGGACTTTTTACAAGATCGGCAAGCCGGAGGTGCCTGACGCGACGGGTTAGGAAGAGTCAGGGGGATGGAACGTTTATCATCGTCACCGCGTCATTCGAAAAACGGTTGCGTCCTCAAGCCCTCCCGTACACTGATGCACCTTGATCTCGAAGAGGGCCCCTTCTTCTAGGTACAGGCGGTCACAGGTGTATTTCCGGTGGGATTCCTTCCCGAGCGGAGGATAGGTGTCGGCCCAGATTTCCACGTCAGCCCCGTCATAATCGAGGTCGAGCTGCGACGACCCGCCTTCCGCGTCGTAGGTCACGGTGCGCACGGCATCCGGATGTCCCTGCTCCACGCGGGTGACGAAGTCGAGTATCCGTTGTTTGTTCTTGATAGAGCTCACATGATTCTCTACCACATCCTCCGGCCCGATCTCGGGGCGGGCGTCGGACAAGGGGGAGGCCAGCCAGGCGACGGTCAGGGTGACCAGTGCCGCCACCGTGAACTGCATGTGCCGTTTCATCCGCTTCACCTCCTCGCACGATTGTCAGAATAGTATCACTAGCATAGCACGAAATCCCTTCTTTTCGCGAAAGAAGGATCTGTTCCTCATGAATTTCTTCTTCGAAGTCCATCACAACCTGCCCCGCGAAGGTACCGCAAGTGCTCCGATTGTTACGGATCTGTGTTTTATTTGATGCAAAGGCGTGAAGGCTGAAGAGAACACGAGGGGACGTCTTGTCAGCGCGGGAAGAGACGAGTAGAGTAGATAGGGTAGGGTGGCAAGAGACCCTTTTACCGATACGACGTTAGGAGATTGTGAACTTTGGATATTCTCAATGCGATCATCATGGGCATCGTGGAAGGGGCGACCGAGTTTTTGCCGGTCTCGTCCACGGGTCACCTGATTCTCACCGGCACACTGTTGGACTTCACGGGGGAGGCGGCCAAGTCGTTCGAGATCTTCATCCAGCTCGGCGCGATTTTGGCAGCGACCATCCTCTATTGGCGGCGTTACCTCGTCGTCTTTGGTTTGGCGAAGAACAAAGAGCGCGTCGCCGCAGGACGACCGAGTCTGAACCTGATTCACATCCTGCTCGGCGTCCTGCCCGCCGGCTTGCTCGGTCTGTTGCTACACGACTTCATTAAAGACACGCTCTTTTCATGGAATACCGTCGTGTTCTCGCTCGTCATCGGCGGCCTGTTCATGATCGTGGCCGACTATGCGACACGCAAGCGTCGGGTCACCGCCGATGAGATCGACGACCTGTCGTACAAGCAGGCGCTCGGCATCGGGGTGTACCAATGTCTGGCGCTGTGGCCGGGCTTCTCCCGCTCCGGGGCGACGATCTCCGGCGGTCTGTTGCTCGGGGCGAGCAAGCGGGCGAGCGCCGACTTCTCGTTCATGATGGCGATTCCGCTGATGCTTGGCGCGACGGGCGTCGACCTGCTCAAGTCGTACGACCAACTGCGGATGGAGGACATGACCTTCTTCCTCGTCGGCTTCTTCGTAGCGCTGGCCGTCGCCTTGATCGCCGTCTTCACCTTCCTCAAGCTGTTGCAAAAGCTGCCGTGGTCCGCTTGGGCCTACTACCGCTTTGCACTGGCTGCGGTGTTCTGGTTCTTCATGATGAGCTAACGGAAGAGCGTAACCAAAAGGCTCCCTCGTCATATGGCGAGGGAGCCTTTGATGTTTGGCTAGGCTTTATTTCGGGCACATTTACGATTGTTGAGCTTGGGCTTGTTCGAGCTGCTGTTGCACCACGTCGCCCAACTGCGACACGTTGATCTCGAAGTGAAAATCGCCGTAGTACAGCGTGGCGGTGGGTTCGCCTTTTTTGCCGATGACGCGCACGTGGGTCGTCTTCACCTCATAAGTGCCGTCCGGTTGGAAGGAGATGTCGGCGTCCTTCATTTCGCTTTGCAGCAGGGGAACGACCGTTTCGACCGAGGCGTCCTTGATCAGGCCGGCGGCGTCTTGGCCTTTTTGCAAGACGTCCGAGGCGGAGAAGTGGAACACGAACACGAGCACCAGCCCGATACCTGCGGCGATCAAGGCGATCTTGAAGACCGCTTTGAAGATCATCCGCACGATGAACAGGGCGACGATGGCGAGCAGAAACAGCACCCAATAATCTTGGAGAAACGCGAGCACGCAAAACCCTCCCTTTTTCCGAAAACGCATCTTGGCTACTTCTATGCCAATTCGCGCTTGGCCAGTCCGATTCCTTTTCAAAAAGTTCCTCGTCTGTGAGCCAACTCATTCCCAATTGGGGCAAAACATGTTATAACAGACTGAGTAGTCCGTTTTTAATGGGTCAAGTTTGAGCGGGTAGAAATTGGGGAACAGTAAACACACAGTATGGGGAGGTCTGTACATGGACGCAACAGTGAAAATGATCAAGGAATTGTCCGAGCTGCACGGCGCGCCTGGCTTTGAGCGCGACGTTCGCAAGAAGATGGAGGAGTACCTGCTGCCGCTGTCGGACGAAGTGATCACCGACCGTCTGGGCGGGATCGTCGGCAAGAAGACCGGCGAGGCACAAGGGCCGAAGATCATGCTCGTCGGGCACTTGGATGAAGTGGGCTGGATGGTCACCCACGTAACCAAGGGAGGCTTCCTGCGCATCCAACCGCTCGGCGGCTGGTGGCCGCATGTGATGCTCGGCCAGCGCGTGCGCATCAGAACGCGTAAAAACGGCGAGCACATCGGCTTGATCGGCTCGAAAGCACCGCACGTGCTGAAAGTCGAAGATCGTGCAAAAGTGTTGGAAATGAAGGACATGTTCATCGACGTCGGCGCGAAGAGCCGCGAGGAAATCGAGGAGATGGGCATTCGTCCGGGCGATCCGATCACGCCGGAAGCGGATTTCTTTGAAATGCGCGACGGCGCGTTTTGGGCGGGCAAAGCGCTTGACAACCGTGCAGGCTGTGCGTTGGCGGTCGAAGTGATGAAGCGCCTGCAAGAGGAAAACCACCCGAACGTCGTCTACTCCGGGGCGACCGTGCAGGAGGAAGTGGGTTCTCGTGGGGCGATCACCATCTCCAACCTCGTCAACCCGGACATCGCGTTTGCGCTGGACGTGGGCATCGCGTATGACACGCCCGGATTTGAACTGTATCCGCGCGATGTGAAGATGGATGAAGGCCCGCTGGCGATGATCTTCGACGCGAAGATGATCCCGCAAGTCGGGCTGCGCGATCTCGTGATGGACACCGCGAAGGAACTGGGCATCCACCTGCAGGTCGATGCGCTGGCGGGCGGTGCGACCGACGGGGCGAACACGCACATCCACGGTATCGGTTGCCCGACGATCGCGATGGGCTTTGCGTTGCGCTACATTCACACGCACACCGCGATGATGTCGCGCAAAGACTTCGAGCAAGCGGCCGATCTGGTGGCAGCTGTGATCAAGAAGCTCGACAACAAGGTGCTGGAAGAGATCTTGGATCGCTAGTCGAGCGGTTTTGATTTTACGTGGGGGAATGGGAGAGAATGCCTTCTGAACGGAGGGCATTCTCTTTTTGCATTTGACATGCTGGAAAAGAAAGGATACGTTGAAGGCAATAACGCAACGTAAACGGAGGGGAATCTCGTGAAAATCGCCATTGCAGGTGGGAGCGGGTTCATCGGGAAGCATCTGATCGAGTATTGGAGCGGGGAAGGGCACGACCTTTTTTTGATCTCGCGAAAAAGGGGCGGTGTCGAGGGGGCGAATGTCGCGACCGTGACGTGGGAGGATCTCGCGAAGGACCCGAGCTTGTTGAGCGGCGTGGAAGCGATCGTCAACCTCGCGGGCGAGACGATCAACCAGCGCTGGACGGACGCGGCGAAGCGGCGGATCTTGGAGTCGCGGATCGAGGCGACGCGTCGTATCGGGGAACTGGTCGCCGCCTTGGAGGAGAAGCCTCTTGTCGTGGTCAGCGGGTCGGCGGTCGGCATCTACGGCATGGCGCAAGGTCAGACCTTTGATGAGACCCGTGCGCACACGGCAGACGATTTTCTGGCGACGGTGGTGCGGAAGTGGGAGCAGACGGCACAGGAGGCGATTCGGGACACGCGACTGGTCTTGCTGCGGACGGGGGTTGTCTTAGGCAGGGACGGCGGGGCTTTCCCCAAAATGTATCTGCCGTACAAGATGGGTGTCGGCGGACGCATTGGGCGAGGCGATCAGGGGTTGTCGTGGATTCAGATCGAGGACATCGTGCGGCTGATCGACTTTTGCGTACGCAACGAGGCGGTCAGCGGCCCGGTCAACGCCGTATCCCCGCAACCGGTGACCAACGACCAATTCGGGCGGACGCTGGGGAAGGTGGCGCGTCGCCCGCACTGGATGCCGGTGCCGAGCTTCGCGTTTCGGCTCCTCTTCGGTGAGATGGCCGACCTGTTGCTGGAAGGGCAAAAGGTGTTGCCGCAACAGGCGTTGGCGCATGGGTTTGAGTTTCGGTATCCGACGTTGGAGCAGGCGTTGGAAAGGACTTTGAATCTTGTATAAGTTGTGTCATGAATTGTGTTGTCAAAACACATCTCGTGTGACATACTAGAGAAAGTACGTGGTAGCATTGGATTGTATCTATCGTTATGTTTTTCTGTGATTTCATTCTATTGAAAAGGTGTTGGGAAGGTGAGCATGAGCATGAAGCCTGTCCGCACGGATATGTTGCAGTTTATAAAAGAGCAAGTACTAAGTATTAGTGAGCTAACGAGAACGAAGAAGCTAACCGATATTCTGGAAATGTATGCGAAGTCCGAAACCTGTGATACGGTTTTTGTTGTGCAAAACTCGAGAAACAAAGAAGCGCAGGCGGTGATCGCCGATCTGGATTATTTTCAAGAACTTTTGCTGTATAAGGAGGCGGTAGATCAAGCGATCGATCAAGTCATGTACGAAGTCGCTTTGGAACGTCAGGATGACCCTGCGGACATTCCGATGGCGAAACTCGTATCCGACTTGGAGTTGGATGTGGATCGGATCATCGAACTAAGTGAAGAAGAGGAGATCTGATGGAGTCTTCAAACATCGAACACAAACTAAACCAAGTTCTCGCAATGCTTGGCGTCGAAGTTCGATTCAGCCAAAGAGCATTTGAGGATTTGCTTCACTATGACAAACACACGCAAGAACAAATCCTAGCCCTTATTCTCCGGCAAGCGAGAAAGAATCCCTTGCTCAAGCCAAAGGGAGTTGGAGAGCCGTTGCATGGGGACTTGGTCGGTTTCGGTAAGATCAAGCCTAAGAAGCTAGGGCTTCGTATCATCTACCGTCCGGTCCATGCTCACCTCATCCGAATGGAAGTCATCGCCATTGGCCCGCGTGATCGGGAGCAAGTCTATGCGCTGGCGGCCAAACGGGTGACCGAATTCAAATTGGAGATGGCGCAGCGATAAGAAAAGCGGTGTAACATTTGCACGAGAGGCTCTGCAAGCGGTATAATAGATTGTAGAAAGAAAGAGACACTCAAATCTTTCATTTGAGTGTCTCTTTAGCTTTTTTATACAGATTCTACACGAGGAATTTTTTTACAACCCAGGATTCGACAGCCTTTTTGCGGCGAATCTAGTATCCTATATCTATACGTAAGTCGAGTGCTTGAGAATCATTTACAAGTCTGAGGTGGATCGCATGAGTCACGGAACTTTGCCCGTGGAAGTGAACACCGCACGGTGGAATCGTAAAATTCTGAATGTTTACTGGATTGTCGTCTGTGTTTCCGTGTTGATGGAAGGCTTGAGCTTGTTCCTGAGCCAGCGCGAACACATGGAATTCCTGCTCAACTACATCCTGCTGCCGACGGCGATCCTGTGTGCGGTCGTCGGGTTGACCGAGTACGTGCGCAAGCGCAAAGCGCGGTTCTTGGACTATTGCATCCTGTTTGCCGGCTCGGTGATCGCAGCGGTGCTGATGTTCGTGCACAATCAGATCGAGGTGATCTTTGCGGCGTTGTTCCTGCCGTTGTTGGTCTCGGTGGTGTACTTCAGCAAACCGAA
>DASTWJ010000146.1:0-24040 GCA_035776695.1 Bacilli bacterium | reverse complement strand
CGTGATCATGGGGCCGTGCGCAGGCGGTGCGGTCTACTCGCCGGCGATCACCGACTTTATCTTCATGGTCGAAGGCACCTCGCAGATGTTTATCACCGGCCCGAAAGTCATCGAGACGGTGACCGGCGAGAGCATCTCGGCGGAGAACCTCGGCGGTGCGCGGGCGCAAGCGTCCGTCTCCGGCGTGTCGCACTTCACGGCGAAGACGGAGGAGGACGTACTCAATGACGTGCGTCGACTGCTGTCCTTCCTGCCGCAGAACAACATGGAGGAGCCGCCGCGCGTGTACGTCAAGCCGGATGAGGGCTTCAACGATGAGCTGGCGGAGATCGTGCCGGTCGAACCGACCAAAGCGTACGACGTGCGCGACGTGATCACCCGCATCCTCGACGACGGCGACTTCATGGAAGTGCAGCCGAACTTTGCGAAAAACGCCGTGATCGGCCTCGGTCGCATCGACGGCGGCACGGTCGGCATCGTCGCCAACCAGCCGAAGTTCATGGCGGGCGGCCTCGACATCGACTCGTCCGATAAAATTTCCCGTTTCATCCGCTTCTGCGACTGCTTCAACATCCCGTTGATCACGTTTGAAGACGTGACCGGCTTTATCCCGGGCGTCATGCAGGAGCACCGCGGCATCATCCGCCACGGCGCGAAGATCCTCTACGCGTACTCCGAAGCGACCGTGCCGAAGATCACCGTGATCACCCGCAAGGCGTTTGGCGGCGCGTATGTGGCGATGAATTCGAAGGCGATCGGCGCCGACATCGTTTACGCGTGGCCGACGGCCGAAGTGGCGGTCATGGGCGCGGAGGGCGCGGCGAACATCGTGTTCGCCAAGGAGATCAAGGAATCGGCCAACCCGGACGAAACCCGTGCACAGAAGATCGCCGAGTACAAGGAGAAGTTCGCCACCCCGTACGTGGCGGCATCGCTCGGCATGATCGACGACGTGATCGACCCGCGCGAAACCCGTGCTAAGTTGAAAGACGCGCTGGAAATCTTGAAAAACAAGCGGGAGACCCGCCCGCCGAAAAAGCACGGCAACATCCCGCTGTAACAGCGGCAGCCTGAGCGAGCGAAGGAGGGGCGTCAAGAGCCATGAGCGAACGATTTGACGTGACCTACATACGCGGCCGTCGCGACGTGTCCGACTGGAAGCGGGCGAGCCGGGAGATCGATCTGCTCCTGCGCTCGCCACAAGTCGACGAAGACGTGATGCGGGCGCGGACGGCCCATGCCGAACGCCGGCAGGACAGCCGGCTTGAACTGTTTCCCAACGCCATCTATTTTGGAAAAGGACGTGATCGGAAATGACCCAAGTCAACCGCGAACGACTGATTCAAGAATTTATGCACCTCGTGCAAATCGATTCCCTGTCCCGCGATGAGCGCCGCGTGGCCGACTACCTGACCGAGCAACTGACGCAACTCGGCGTCGAAGTGGTCGAGGACACCGCCGGTGAAAAGGTCGGCGGCAACACCGGCAACCTGATCTGCACCGTAAAGGGCGACGATAGCAAGCCGACCGTCCTCTTCACTTGCCACATGGACACCGTAACCCCTGGCGAAGGCATCAAGCCGCAGCTGCTCGAAGACCGCATCACTTCCGACGGCACGACGATCCTCGGCGCGGACGACAAAGCGGGCGTCGCGGGCATTTTGGAAATGGTGCGCGTGCTCAAGGAGCAAAACTTGAACCACGGCAACATCGTGCTGTTTCTGACGATGGGCGAAGAGTCCGGCTTGCTCGGCTCCCGTCACGCCGACTGGGACAAACTGCCGAAAGTCGACTTCGGCTACGCGTTCGACTCGAACGGCCCGATCGGCAAAGTGGTCACCCAATCTCCGGCGCAGATGAAAATCGAAGCGACCGTTCACGGCAAGACGGCCCATGCGGGCGTCAACCCGGAAGCGGGCATCTCGGCGATCACCGTCGCAGCCAACGCGGTGTCCAAAATGAAGCTCGGTCGCATCAACGAGCGCACGACGGCGAACATCGGCTCTTTTGCCGGCGGTGGTGCGACGAACATCGTGTGCGACAAAGTGACGCTGCTGGCGGAAGCGCGTTCGCTCGACCTCGGTGAGTTGGAAGCGCAAACGAAGCACATGGTCGAAACGTTTGAAGAGACCGCGAAGGAATGGGGCACGACCGCCGAAGTCAAGACGGAGAAGATGTACTCCAACCTGAACCACGAGATCGAAGCGCCGGTCGTGCAGACGGCGTTCCAAGCGATCCGCTCGCTCGGCTTCGAACCGTCCCCGATGGCGTCGGGTGGCGGGTCGGACGCGAACATCCTCAACGGCCAAGGCATCCCGACTTGCAACATCGCCATCGGCTATGAGAAAATCCACACCGTCAACGAATTCATTCGCCTTGACGATTTGGAAAAAGCGGCGCGTCTGCTCGTCGCGATCACCCAAGCGGTGTAAAGTTTCTGAAATCGGTTCCGCTCACACCCGTTCATGTAGATGAACGGGTGTTTTTTTACGAAATGCAAATGAAAAAATCGTTCTAATTTAACAGGTGATTCGACAGCTTTCGTCAAATTGTATGGGAGAACTGGTTAGATTTAACCATCCGAGGGAACTGGGAGGAAGGGTGACAGCATGAAATTACGCACACAGACCTTGGGTATGTTGTTGTTGATGGCACTGATTCCGATGATTGTCATGGGGTTTGTCTCCAACTATGTTTCGATCAAGGCGTTGACGCAGACGCAAGACGATGCGGTACGCGCCGCGCAGGAGTCGGCGGTGCGGATGATCGAGCAGCAAAAACAAACGACCATGACGATCGCCGACCAAGTGGCGGCCGATACGCGTTTGCAACGGGCGTTGCTCGACGGGGATCGCACGGCGATGGCTCAATTGCTCGACCCGGTGTTTCAACGGGTCAGTCCATATGGTGTGACGGTGCTCGAGATCGGTAACGGTATGGGCATCGTGCAATACCGAGCACACAACCCGACCGAGTTCGGGGACAACAAGTATGAGAACCCGATCGTCTCGCTGACGATCTCAACAGGCAAGACGGTGGCGGCCGTTGAAGAGGGCAGCTCCGGGCTCGCCGTGCGCGGCGTGGCCCCGATCAAGAGCGGGAACTCCGTGTTCGGGACGATCACCGCCGGATTTGCCGCGGATGATAAGATGGCCGACGTGTTGAAAAGCATGGTCGGCGGGGAAGTCACCTTTTACAACGCCAGCGAGAAGAAGGCGGTCGTCTCGACCTTGAAAGGCGAGCAGGACAAGTTGACCGACCCGCAGTTGGTCGACACGCTGTTTAAAGACATGAAAGTCGTCAAGCAGAAAGGTGAGATCGACGGCACTTCCTACGACCTCGTGTACATTCCGCTGACCGACTATGACAAGTTCCACACGCTCGGCGTGATGCGCCTGGCGATCTCGCGGGAGGCAATCGTCGCTTCCGAACAAGAGAATCTGATCTATACGGTGGCGTTGGCCGTCGGCGTGATCTTGTTGGCGATTCTGGTCTCGTTGCGCTTCACCAACCGCATCGTGCGTGCACTGAACAGCGTGGTGAACGGCCTGCAAGCGGCGGCCCAAGGCACCTTGCGCGAAGCGGAGCCGGTCAAAGCGTCCGGCGAATTGAAACAGCTGCGTGAACATTACGACGTGATGGTTCGCAACATCCGTGACCTGCTCCATACGGCCAAAGACACCGCCTCGCAGGTGGCCGAGCTGTCCGAGCACCTTTACAGCGGCGCGGAGGAAGCGACCGCCACCGCCGAGGAGATCTCCCACGCCGTGGAAGACGTCTCCAAAGGCAGCGAATCGCAAAATGACGCCCTGCAACGGGCCAACGACAGCCTGCTCGTCGTCGTCCGTTCGCTGCAGGAGATCGCCGGAAAGTCGCATGACCTGCGCACGGTGACACAGGAAGTCGACACCACCGCCGAAGCGGGACGCGGCACGATGCAGCGGACGCGGCAGGAGATGAACTCAATTCAGGAGCACGTGCGCCACACCGCCGACACGATGAACCGGCTGGGCGAGCAGTCGCAGCAGATCGGGCATATCGTCGCCTTGATTCAAGGGCTGGCGGAACAGACAAACCTGCTGGCGCTCAACGCTGCGATCGAAGCGGCACGGGCGGGCGAACAGGGACGCGGCTTCGCCGTCGTCGCCGACGAAGTGCGCAAGCTGGCCGAGCAATCGGGCCGGGCGGCGGAAGAGATCGGCGACCTGCTCCAAGACATCCGCTTGCAGGTGGAAGTGAGCATCGACGGGATGCAACAGGGGCTTGACGCCGTCGCGTCCGGCGAACAGGCGGTGGCCGACGCCGAGCACGCGTTCCAATCGGTCGGCGACGGGTTGCGCAATGTGACCCGCGAGGTCGGCGAAGTCAACGCGCTGACAGAGGAAGCTTCCGAGCAGGCGGGCGGCGTGGAAAGCGAGTTCCAAGCGATCGCCGCGGTCGCCGAGCAGTCGGTCGCCTCTTCGGAGGAAGTGGCCGCTTCGCTGGAAGAGCAGTCGGCGACGATGACTTCCCTTGTCCACTCGATGGAACACTTGAGCCGTTTGGCGGATGAGTTGAACGGAGCGGTGAGCAAGTTTCAATTTGATACGGAATCCTAACACCTCACGAGAACGCCCGGCCGGAGCCAGAACCGCTCCACGCCGGGTGTTTTTTATCGGTGACAATGTGTGACTGTCCCGTTGCCATCTCCGCTCCGCCCCATAGACTATAGCAAGAGCAACAGTCAGGGGAGGGGCAACCTATGGATAGCAACCGTTGGCAATGGATTCCCCGCGTCTGGAATGCGTACATCGACGCGCGGATCGAAGAGGAAGTGAAAAAGCGGTTCGGCTCGCTGGACCGGGCGGACGGCGTACAGGAGGGGAGCCAGGTGGAACCTGCGTCGAGCAAAAGACGAGCGAACGCCGACTCGCAAACGCCGAAATCGAATGGGAAAGCGAAAGCGAAACGCGTTCCGAAAAGCTTCCAAGTCAAGAACTTCGACGGCAAACGTCCGCTCACCCGCCGCTCGCTGCCGTCCACGCACGATGACCTGCTTCGCGAACTGCAGGAAACGCGTCGTTACCTCAATCGCTTGGAGCAAAAGCTGGTGCAGATCACGCACAAAGCAGGCTACACCGACTTTCTCCACCGCCAAGAGCCGACCAAACGAAAAGCATCGCGCAGATCACTCTAACTCTGTTAGGTGGTCTTTTGTTTTTCAATGGTATAATGGAGAGAGGAAGATATTGGACGGAAAACGAGGGATCTCTTATGGCCAACCCTAAAGCCCTATGGAAAAAATTCGCTTTGCTCGCCCGCCACGACATTTTGCAGCGGGTGGCGGCTCGTGACCCGCACTCCCCGCAGGAGTTGGAAACGGCCGCTTACACGTGGTTCCAGCGCTTGCTCGTATTGCTCTGCCTGCAAGCGCGTGGCCTTTGTGGGGAAGAGCAAGGCCAGCTGCGCCATCGCGACCTGCCGCATCTGCTTCCGACGCTGTTTGCACCGCTGGACGAGTCGATCGACCGTCTCTTGCCGGACGACCTGCTGCCTCCCGACTCGGAACTGGTCGCCGCGCTCGCCAAGTTCGACCTCGCCGAGTTCCGGCACGTCGAGCGGATCGGCTGGCTGCATCAGGATTACATGTCGGTGCAAAAAGACGCAATCTTCGCGGAAAAGAAGCGCAACATCAAGATCGGCAAAGCGGACATCCCGGCGGCGACCCAACTGTTTACGCCCGCGTGGATCGTGCAGTTTCTCGTGCAGAACTCCTTGGGTCGCTATTGGGTGGAACGCAGGCCGGAGAGCGAGCGGCGGTTGACGGCGAACTGGCGCTATTATCTCTCGCCAGCGGAAGCGATGGAAAAAGCGACGAACGCGACAGAAGGGACGGAGGCTGCACAGAAGAACGCCCCACGGAACCTTTTGCCGGAAAAGAGGGTGTGTCCCGAGGCGTTGACGCTACTCGACCCTGCTTGTGGTGCCGGACATATCTTGATCTACGCGTTTGAGCTGTTGGTCGACATCTACAAAGATCGGGGGTACGCGCCGCACGACATCCCCCGGTTGATTCTCCGGCACAACCTGTACGGCTTCGACATCGACGAGCGGGCGGCGACGTTGGCTTCTTTTGCCTTGCTGATGAAAGCGCAGGAGTTGGACCCGGACATCTTGCAAGACCCGCCGAAGCTGAACATCGTCGCTTTTCAGGAGCCGGAGGAAAAGCGTTTCAAAGAAGGAACCCGTGCGCGATTGCAAGAGGACGAGCTTTTACGCCGCTCGTTCACTCAGTTCGCAGAAGCAAAGCAGTTCGGGTCGTTGCTCCGACCGACTCGTGAGCTTTTGCCAAACCATGAGGCGCTCTGTGCCGATGATCCGTTGGTCGCCGACCTCTTGCGCCAAGCCGACCTGCTCACCCGCCGCTACGATATCGTCATCACCAACCCGCCCTATATGGGAGCCAAAGGAATGAACCCCGAGTTGCACAAGTTCATCAAACAACACTACCCCCGGACCCGAAAAGACCTGTTCGCCGCCTTCTTGGAGCGGATGGAGAGCTTCTGCCGTCCGGGCGGTCTGCTGGCGGCTGTGACGATGCAGTCGTGGATGTTTCTGTCTTCGTTTGCGGCGTATCGCGAGCGGTTGCTTCAGGAGCATTCGATCGAACATCTGGTGCATCTGGGGCACAACGTGATGGGAATCTCCTTCGGCACGGCGGCCGCTGTTCTGCGATGCGGCGTAACGGGACGCAAAGGGACATATCAGTTCATCCAACAATCTGACTTGCAAGACGGGGAACCGATCCGCTTCCCCTTGCACAATGCTCGCTCGGCCGTCGCATCCTCGGAGCAGTTTCGCGACTTGCCCGGTTCCTTGATCGCCTATTGGACATCCCCCGCGATGCGCCGTCTGTTCCGTGAACAACCGTCCTTGGGCGAGACCGCCGAACCGCGCCAAGGCTTGGCGACGGGGGACAACGAGCGGTATGTGCGCTATTGGTGGGAAGTGGAGAAGGGCGACATCGGGTTTGGCTGTGGCAGCATCGAGGAGGCGCATGCGCGAGGGGTGACGTGGTTTCCGTACAACAAGGGCGGGGCGTTTCGCAAATGGTACGGCAACAACGAGTATGTGCTGGCGTTTGATGAGCGGCATTATCGCGAGCTGCTCGTGCGCGGGAACCGCTTGCCGTCGCGGGCGTATTATTTTCGCGAAGGGATCACGTGGTCTTTTGTCAACGCGTCGAAATTCGGGGTGCGCTACTCGCCGCCGGGGTTTCTGTTCGATGTGGGCGGGTCGTCTTTATTCCCGGCAAAAGAGTGGATTCCCTATCTGACCGCCTTCCTTTGCAGCAAGGTCGCGTATGAGTTTTTGCAAGTGGTCAACCCGACGCTGAACTTTCAGGTCGGGAACATCCGCTCGCTGCCGTTTTTGCTCGATGGCAAGACCAAGGGGCGGATCACGGAGTTGGCGGAAGAGAACATCGCCCTCGCGAAAGAGGACTGGGACAGCGGGGAAACGTCGTGGGAGTTTGCGGGACATCCGCTTTTGCAGAAGATGGGTGGCATCAAGATGCTGGAAGAGGCGTATCAGAGGTATGAGCGGGAGGCGGCTTCTCGTTTTCGGCGGGTGCAGGCGAACGAAGAGAGGCTGAACGAGTTGTTTCTGCAGATCTACGGCTTGGTCGGCGAACTGACGCCGGAGGTCTTGCCGCAGGAGATCACGATGCAACGACCGACGCGAGAAGAAGCGGCGAAATCGTTGCTGTCATACGTAGCGGGCTGGCGGTTGGGGCGGTTTCGAACGGGTGACGGGGCGGGCGAACGGTTCCCAGGGGTGTCGATGGCGATGCCTGAAGCCGACGCCCTGCACCTGTCGAACGAAGCGAACGCCTCGGAGTTGGTATTGGCACTCTCTTATTTTCTCACCTGCATGTTCGGCACCGACTCTCTACAAACGAATCTCGACTGGTTGGCGGCCTCACTTTCGGGAAAAGCGCAACTGTCCACAGCGAAACGCCTTCACGCGTACTTCGCGACGGAGTTTTATGACGATCATCTCAAACGATACCGCCAACGACCGATCTATCAGCGAATCGAGGGAAACGATCCCCACAAATTGCCAAAACTAGTGTATACTAAACAGCACTTGCTAGTCGAGAGATAAACGATCAGACAACGATCCAAAAGGGGAGAGAAACCGAAGATGTCCAAACTGAAACCGGCCACCGCCGCAGCCCTCGTGCTCGGGATGGCGTTTACCGCAGCTCCGTTGTCCGCTTTCGCCGCCATCGATCCGGCGGCGTCGTCCGTGCAGGCGAAAGAGGAGCAACCGGACAATATTCTGTCGCAACAAGAGGTGCAGGAACGGGTGGCAAAACTCGTCGAGATCCCGGCGGGCTATGAACTTTCGCAAGCGTCCTATCGCCCGCCGACTTCGCTGTACCCGGAGTCCAAAGGCATGTGGCACCTCCAATACCGCCTGCAGGAGGGTGGTCAGGATCACATGCTGTTTCTCACCGTCGATGCCAACACGGGGAACTTGATCAACTTCGACCGTTCCGAAATGCCCGAGGCGGACGGTCAGCCGCTCACGGAAGAGGCCGCGCAGGAGAAGGCGCTGGCGCTTATCCGTCACTTGTCGCCTGACAAAGCGGAGCAGGTGGAGCAGGTGGAGCTGCTTGATCCGGAACAAGGGAAGAAGGAAAGTTCCGACCAAGCGAACGACGTGTGGACCTACCGTTGGGTGCAAATGATCGACGGCGTTCCGTACACCGGCAATTCGATCTACCTGACGTTGACCGCGTCCGGCGAGTTGGTGCGCTACTCCCTCTCGTGGACGGACGGCCTTGAGTTCCCGTCCGCGAAACCGGAGATCACCAAAGAGCAAGCGGATCAAGCGTTTGCCGATTCGTTTCAGGTGCTCTTGCAATACATGCGGGTGCCAGAGCGGTTCTCCGATGCCGAAAGACTTGTCCTGATTTACGGCCAGTTGCGCTCCTCGATCCTGCCGTCCTTCCCGAACATTGACGCGCAGACGGGTGAGGCGTTTACCAATACGGGGGACATGGTGACGCCGCAACCGCTGCCCGATCTGCAACCGATTGCAGAACAAGCGGCGGGGCGTGACCAAGAGCTGACCAAGGAGGAAGCGGTCGCACGGGTCGAACGCTTGCAATTGAATTTGGAGGGCTTCACGCTGAATGACACGTCCTATCAGGTCGATTCGCAGAACAGTGACCGTCATATCTGGCAACTCAATTACAGCAAGCCGAATCAGAGCGGGTCGGCCGGCTTTGAAGCGGCTTTTGTCAGCTTGGATGCGATGACGGGGGATCTGATCTCCTTCAACGTCTTTCACCGAGGGAACGCGGAGGGAGAAGAGGATCGGCCGCAGACGGTGGACGAAGCGCAGGCGCAGGAACGTGCGATCGATTTTATCCGCCAAGCGCTACCTTCCTACGCCGACAAACTCGTGCTGAACCCGGCGGCCGACAACGGCTTGAACCTGAAAACGAAAAACTACCACTACTCGTTCGCTTATCTTGTCGATGGGCTGCCAGTCGCCAACCTGATGGTGTCCGTGATGATCGACGCCAAGACGGGGCAGGTGCAAGATTTCACCAACCGCCTGAACTCGTTCCATCCGCTGACCCCATACCCCGACCAAGCGCAGGCGATGTCCTTGGAGGAAGCGAGACGCCTCTATCTCGATCACTACCCGTTGCATCTGCAATATGTGTCGGTGCATGATCCGAAAAGCCCTTACTTCGGGGTCAAAGAGGTTCGCTTGGCCTATGCGCCGTACTACACGGGAGGCGCAAAAGCGTTGAATGCGATCACGGGCGACTGGATCGACCCGAATGATCCCGATTCGGCAAATGGGGCGAAGGCGACCGACATCCAAGATCATTGGGCCAAAGACTCCTTGCAAAAGATGGTGTCACTCGGCGTGTTCGAACCGGTCGACGGCAAAGTCCATCCGAACGAAGCTGTCACCCGCGGCGATTGGTTCAGAGACCTGATGATCGCGTTGCAGATGGGTCGCTCGACGTTCGACGGGGAGACGTTCCCGGACGTTCCGCGCACGCATGAGGACTACGCTCCTGTGGAGGAGGCGTTGCAGCGCGGTTGGATGACCCATGACGAGGTCGGCGCGACGTTCCGCCCCGATGATAACCTGACCCGTGCCCAACTGGCGGAGTGGGTGGTCGGCCTGCTCGATTACCGCGAGATGGCGGCCGCCACGGACGCTTTTACCAAACGGTTTGAGGACGTGGGGCAGGACGAACCGAACTTCGGCAACATCTCCGTCGTGGCGGCGCTCAGTCTGATGAACGGCAGCGGCGATAAGTTCGGGCCGAACGAGACGGTCACCCGTGCTCAAGCGGCGGTCGTGATCGACCGCATCCTACAGAAGTTCCGCGATGATATCAAGTAGCAGCGGCTCTGTAGGGAAGGGGGAGTTTTCTTGGTGATAAAAGGTTCAAAAGGCAAGTGGATTCTCGGTCTCCTCGTCCTGCTCGTCGTCGCAGCGGCGGCCGGGGCGGTGTATTACCCGTCTTATCTGATGAAACGGGCGGATGCGTTGCGCGAGGAAGGGAAACCGCTGGCGGCGCTGGAACTGTACGAGCGCGTGTTCGAAGATTTCCCGATCCATCCGCAAGCGCCGAACGCGCTGCTCCAAGCGGCCGACCTGGGGCCGAAAGAGTTTGCCGACGGCTCGGTCTATGTGTTCGCAGGCGGCATGTACTCCGCTACGACCCAAGCACCGGTGGTCGTCACCGCCGAACAGTCGATCGTTTGGTTGAAGAAACTGCAAGCCGACTACCCGGACAGCTCCGAAGCCAAGCAGGTTTCCCCGAGTCTCTTGGTCACCCTCTACGCGTTGACCGGCCGGAAAGCGGATGCGCAATCGCTGTTGACTCGCTATCCGGAGTTTCGCAGCGAGTATGACCGGGCCGTGCACTTTGCCGAAGGGGATGCCATCAGCGGCGAGACGCAGTTGCAGGGGCGCGTCCTGCTCGGCGACAAACCGATCTCGGGTCAGCATGTGTATTTGCGCGAGAAGTCGGACAACACGTTTACCTCGACGATGGAAGGGGTTGCGCACGTGGTGACGGATGCCGATGGCGTCTATCGCTTCTCCGGGTTGCAACCGGGCGACTATGAAGTGGGGATCCGCCTGCAACCGTCGGAAATGGACGGCTATTTCTGGCCGGCCGAGTATGAAGACAAAGTGGCGATTCGTGAGCAAGGTGAACCGCCCGCGACGTGGGACATTCGGTTCAAACGAGGGATGAAGATGACCGCGCCCGAAGACGGTGCCGAGATCGAAGGCGACGAGATCACATTCCGGTGGGAGCCGGAGCCAAATGCGGCGTACTACACGATCGGCATCACCGGGGATACGTTTGACAAAACGGGCAAAGTCAACGGTTCGCTGGGCGTGTATGTCAACGATCACATCACAGGGACCGAAGTGACCTATTCGATCGAGGAGTTGCGAGGCAAGATGGGCGGCCTCTCCTTCCACGCGGCTGACGACCCGGACTATACGGTGATCGACGCCGCCTCCGTACTTGGCCTGATCTACCCCGGCGGCACGTTTGCAGCGAACGTGCATGCGTTTGACGCACAAGGGGACCTGCTCAATTCCAGCGAACGCTATACGGTCGGGACTGATGAACGAAATCGCCCGGTCTTCACTCTCGACGACGAAGAACAGCTCGAAGGTGACCGCCTGCTGATGAAGGGACAATATGAAGCGGCGGTGGAGTCCTACCTTCAGGAAGGCGACAACCCGAACGCGTTGCGCAGTCTGGCGATCTTGGCCTACTATGGCACGAAAACGCCGAACGGCAAAGGCATGCACAATCCGGTCGATCCGGAACAGGCGATCAAGTATCTGGAACGAGTTCCCCGGCTGACGGATCGCGATAAGCAACTGCTGGCCGATTCCTATCGAGCGGCGGGACAGATGGACAAAACGAAGGTCATGTACTGCCGTGAACCGAAGCTATTCGAGTGGCACATCAAGCGATATGAGATCACCTGCGACTGATGGAGGAACCCCTATGAATTCGGCAAAAAAGGTCCTGTTCTGGGACTTTGACGGCACGCTAGGCTATCGCGAGGGCATGTGGAGCGGCACGTTGGCGCAAGTGGCACGCGAGCAGGGCGGGCTGGATCTCCCGGTGGAAGCGTTTCGCCCGCACCTCGCCCAAGGATTTTATTGGCACGACCCGCACACTCCGCATCCGCACCTGACGACGGCCGGCGCGTGGTGGCAAGGGCTGCACCCGCTGTTTCGCGACGCGTTTCGAAACGTCGGTTGCGAGGCGGATACGGCGGAACGGCTTGCGCAGCACGTCGGTCCGGCCTATACGCACCCGGCCGCGTGGCGGTTGTATGACGATGTGTGCCCGGCGCTCGATGCGTTGAGCGAGAGGGGCTGGACGCACGCGATCATCTCCAACCACGTGCCGGAGCTTGGCGAACTACTGGCCCACCTCGGTCTGTCCGCATGCTTCGCAGCGGTGATCAACTCGGCCTGTGTCGGCTATGAGAAGCCGCATCCGGCGATCTACGCCCACGCCCTGCGCGAGATGGGAGATCCTGACGTCGCGTGGATGGTCGGCGACAACCCGATCGCCGACGTGCAGGGGGCGGAGCAAGCCGGTCTACCCGCCATCCTGCTGCGCAAAACACACCCCTCCGTTCGCTATCAAAGCCAAGACGCGCACGGCGTTCTGGAACTGGTAGAAAAGGCTGCACTATCACGCACTGCCAACCGCCTGTAAAACACAGGCGGTTTTTTAAATGTTTCTTATTCGGTAAAGGAATGAAAAATGACGAAACCTGTCGCTTTTTATAAGGCATCTCGATGCATACAACCTCCCGTTCACACGAGACACTAGAGCGTAAAGGACAAACCGTTTGAGGGGCTTTACAAATTATTTTCAGACAAGTCAATCCTTAACTTTATCTTACACGGGGAACTATGTTATGATAGGGGTGGCGGATGATTTGGAAGTCATCTGCTACCAATAGCAAATCGTACCAGCAGCCGATTCCCCGGATATGCGGAGGGAACGCGATGAACAACGGGCCACAACATGAGGGGTTGCAGCATATCTCCTCCTACACCAGCAAGATGTTGCGCCAGAAGTTTGGACGAGGTCCGGAGTCCTGCCATGCCTCGCTGGGCGATCGGTTTCTCGTGCTGTACATCCGAGGATTCCTGTCGCCGATGGAGGAAGTGCTGTTGCAGCAAGGCGAGATGGACACGGTGGCGACATCCCGCAAGATCATCATCGACAGCATTTTGCCGGAGCTCAAAGGCGTGGTGCAACTCACCTTGGAGATCGACATCGCCGCCTGCTACAGCGACTGGAACTTCATCTCCAACACCGGCGTGATCGTGATCGAACTGCAGGCGGATGAGGGACAACAAGCGACGGGCAATGAATTTGCAGGACGGGAAGCGTTTGAAGAGGAGATCATCCGACTCTCTGCGATCGTGCAGAAGACGCCGGAGCGCGTCGAATCCTACCAACTGTCGCCTCGCGTCATGGTCGTCATGCGCTACGGGATGTTGTTGATGATCGAACATGCCCTGATTCAGAAGGGGATGGGACAACCGTTGCGGATCACCAAAGGCGAGCTGGAAAAGAAATATTTTCACGCCGACGGCCGGTTTGACAAGATTCTCGGCCAGCAGGTGATCGACTTTTTCGTGGACTGGGACTTCAAAAAGGACAACAGCCTGATGTGCTTTGTTCTCAAATAAATACGAACGTGTCAGGTAAATGCAAGAATGTGTCAACAAGATACACGTCTTCACATGGCCTAACTGCGCAGAGGGGGGAATTTGCGCCGTTGGGCCTTTTTCTTTTCTATGGATCATGCAGGTGCGTTGAGAAGTTGTCAGGAAAGGGGACGTATTGGTTGTGGAAAAGTGGCTTTTTCCTTGGGAGTTGTTGGTGGCGGGCTGTTGCCTGCTGATCGCACTGATCGCCTTGGTAGGGTTGCGGGTGACGTACCGCCGGGAGCTGGAGCGGCAAACGGAGGCGAAGGCGACGTTTCGGCAGTTGGTGCAGACGGACAAATTGAACGTCGTCGGCGAACTGGCGGCCGGCATCGCGCATGAGATTCGCAACCCGCTGACCTCCTTGCGCGGCTTCGTGCAGCTGTTGCAGACGGAGACAAAGCCGGAGCAGGTCAAGCAGTATTCGACCATCATGCTCGGCGAGATCGACCGGATCAACCTGATCGTCAGCGAACTGCTGTTGCTCGCCAAGCCCGAGCAGTTGAACATCGTGCGCAAGAGCGTGTCCGAGCTGCTCGACCAGACGATCACGCTGATGAATACGCAAGCGATCCTCTACAACATCGAGATCTCCGTCGACGCGACAGAGGTCGCCGGCTTGGAGATCGACTGTGAAGAGAACAAACTGAAGCAGGTGTTTATCAACCTGCTGAAAAACGCGATCGAAGCGATGCCTCAAGGCGGTCATATCGCGATCACCGCCGACCGCTTGGACGATAAAGTACTGATCCGCTTCAGCGACCAAGGCTGCGGCATCCCGCCCGAACACCTCCCGAAGCTCGGCCAAGCGTTTTTCACCTCCAAGGAAAAAGGCACCGGCCTCGGGCTGATGATCTCCTATTCGATCATCGAAAACCACAAAGGCTGCATGCACATCGACAGCGAAGCGGGCCAAGGCACCGTCGTGGAAATCAGACTGCCGCTACCCGCCTACTAGCTCGTCAGGTCAAAAAGAAAGCACCGGATCACGGGGTCCGGTGCTTTTCTTGTGCCAGGTAGAGCTCTTGCAACTGGGCTACGACCTCCGGGATGCGCGACGCCACCTGCGGGATCGAATACCCGACAAAAAGCGGCGTGGTCACGAAGCGCGGCAGGATCTTCGCTGCGATGTTCCCGTTCTCTAAGCGGTAGAAAAACAGGTTGTACGAGTCGCATTTGGCATGAAAATGGTGTAAGAAATAATGTGCGGCCATCTGAATGTAGTCGGCCATGCGGTCGATTTGCTCCCGATCTGTCAACACGACATTCAGCTCGTAAAACCCCATGCGCGGGCGGGTCGAGATGTTGAACGCCACACCGGGGGAGCGGTCGATGACCAACCCTTCGAACTGCTCCGCCGTCACATGCTCGCGGTAGTCGACCTGATTCAAACCGACGATCTGCATATGCGGATGGCGAATCGTCCCGCCGGAGAGCGGGCCGTGGTTTTTGTAAAAGATCACCGAGGCGTACTCGCCGCTCTGCTCCATCGCCTCCCACTGCGCCACGCCGAAGCGGATCAGCCGGTGCAGATGGTCGCGCGGATACTCGGACAGTTCGGAGTGACAGACGTCCGTCTCGATCAGCACGGTCATACATGTGTCTTCGAGCACGGGGAATTTGTTTTTCACCAAGAGGATCGAACCCTCTTCGGCGAGGATCTCCGCCAACTCGTTGCGGTCGCAAAACGGGCAGCGGGTCGACTTGTTGACGATGCTTTCCGGCTTTTGCCGGCCGATATTCGATTGGAAGACAAGGTGGGTGGCAGCCATGTCGATTCACCTGCTTTTTTCCAAAAATAGAAAGCGTGTTTCACCTCTTATGATAAGTCGAAGCTTGGGCTTTGTCGAGTGATCTTCGATCTTGTACGTTTTCGCAAAAAAGGGTACGCTAGGTCTACAATTGTTGGCAAATCAGTTGGCAAAATCACCCGTTTCGACGGAACGATACAGGAGGGACGCGCATGAAAGAACACTCGCCCTTGGTGCTGATGATCGTGGTGCTCGCTTCGTTCATCGTGCCGATCGTGTTGCACCGGTTGCGCTGGAAAGCGCTGCCCGTCGTCGTCGCGGAGATCATCGTGGGGATCGTATTGGGGAAGAGCGGATTCGGTCTGATCGAGGAAGACCCGTGGCTGACCTTGCTTTCGACGCTTGGCATTATCTATCTGATGTTTCTCAGCGGCTTGGAGATCGACTTTGAAGCCTTGCAGGATTCGAAGCGAAAAGGAGGGGGCAAGGGCAAAGGCGGCAACCCGCTCGCCATCGCTGTGGTCGGCTTCGGTGCGATCCTCGTCGCCTCGTATCTGATCTCGCTCGGTCTGCAAGCGATGGGCTATGTCCAGCACCCCTTTTTCATGACCCTGATCATCTCGACGATCTCGCTCGGCGTGATCATGCCGGTGCTGAAGGAGAAAGGCATCGTGGAGACGCAGCTCGGGCAGACGATTCTCTTGACCACCGTCGTCGGCGACTTCATGACGATGATCCTGCTCTCCGTCTACATCGCCCTGATCGCGTCGAGCGGCGTGGGCAACATGCTGTTGCTCTTGTCGATTTTCGCCGTGTTCTTCGTGGTCTGGCGGCTGGTCAGACGGTTAAATGTCACCAAGAAGATCAAGAAAGAAACGATCTCGATCAACACCCGCGGCGTCTTCGCCCTGATCCTCTTTTTCGTCGTGTTGGCGGAAGGGGTGGGAGCGGAGAACATTCTCGGCGCCTTTCTCGCCGGGGTGATCGTCGCGCTGCTCGGCCCGAAGAAGCAGTTCGTCCACCAGTTGAACGCGTTTGGCTACGGGTTTTTGATCCCGATCTTCTTCATGATGGTCGGGGCGAAACTCGACCTGCCCGCGTTGGTCACCGACCCGCAGGCGCTGGTGATGCTGCCGCTGTTGCTCGTCGCCTTCTATCTCGCGAAGCTGGTGGTGATTCCGATTCTCGCCAGACACTTCTCGTGGCGCGAATCGGTCGGCACCGGGTTGCTCCTCGCCTCCAAGCTGTCCCTCGTCATCGCGGCGGCGGCGATCGGGCGCGAGATGAACCTGCTCAATGCGACGATGGAGACCGCCTTGGTGCTGTCGGCCGTGATCACGACCTTGGTGTCGCCGATCGTGTTCCAGTCATTCGTCAAGACGGCGGAGAAGCAGGAGCGATCCCGCGTGTCGTTGGTCGGCATCAACATCGTCACCCTGACGCTGGCGACCGACCTGCTCCAAGACGATTACGCCGTCACCGTCTACGGCACCGACACGTCGAAGCTCGATCCGGCGACGGGGCGGCCCTATCCGATCGTCCAGATTCCGGAGATCACGCCGGAGCAGTTGACGGAGCGCGACGCATTTGACTGCGAGACGCTGGTGGTGTTCACCAACGATGACGAGAAGAACTTGCGGATCGCGCAAGCGGCAGAGGAGGCCGGCGTGAAGCAGGTGATCGCTCGCACGGAAGAGGGAGCGAAAGGGTTGGAGGGGCTTGGTGAAGACTCGACGATCCGCCCGTTCTCGACGATCTTCTCGCACAAGACGCTGCTCAAGGCGATGATCGAGTATCCGACGATGATCCGCCTGATGACGCACGAAGGCAAGCTGCAGGAGATCGAGTTGAACAACGCCGACTACCACGAGCGCACCGTCCGCGAGTTGCCGTTCCTCGGCGACACGCTGATCGTCCGCATCTTCCGCGGCAACGAGACGATCATCCCGCACGGCGACACGCAACTGCAACAAGGCGACCGCCTGATCGTCACCGGTTCGCCGACCCACGTGCGCAATCTGCAAAACATCTTGGAATACTAGCATTTCCGGCAAAAAAGAGCCTGTCCTTTTCATAGGGCAGGCTTTTTCATGTAACATTTTCCACACGGCGTCCGTCTACTCTAGTAGACATGATTTATCGGTGTTAAAGGAGATTCGCTATGAAAAAAAGTTTCATGTGCCTGTGTGCGATCGGTCTGCTCGCCACGCTGGTCGGGTGCTCGCAGCAGGCGGGCAAGAAGCCACAGGTGACACACCAGCAGGAGCAGGGGCAAACAAGAACGAGTCAAAACGGTCCGGATTCGACCGCATCGCCTTCCACCACGGATGATCAAGCGGTGGTGGATGAGGAGCCGACGGTCAGCTCCGTACGGGAAGCGGACGCAAAATCGGTGCCGTTCAATACGGCGACGTTGGTGCATGACGCGCTGATTCGCTACGACAAGGAGCCGCGGATTCAATCGCCGATGATGTCGACGATGACGCCGGGGCAGCAGGACTTCACGATCTTTTTTCGCGAGCCGATCGATCAGGAGTCGGTTGAGCAACGGTTGGTGGCGAGTGTTCAGCACATACTTGATGAGCGTCGCAAGAACTACGGGGCGAAGGTGTCCGCGTTTGATGTGAAGCTGCACTTTCGCTGGGCGAGTACGCAGCAGTTGCACCTGCAAGTCGACGTTCCCGATGCGGCGGAAGGTTGGTGGTTGGGCTTGAACCTCGTCGGCACCCGCACCCTCGGCGGAGCGGTGCTGCAAGACCTGCCCGAGCTGGCTTTTGTGATCAACCGCGAGCCGAAGTTGTTTCGCGTCTCGACGCAAGACGGGACGTTGACCCGCTTGCCCGACTTCGACGGCTACTACAGCTTCGAGCAGTTGCCGGGCGATTCTCGCTATCTGCTGGCGGAAAAATATCTGGAATATTGCGGCGGGTGCGATGTGCATCTGTTGCGCGGGTACTCGATTCTCGATCTGAAGACGGAGCAGTTGACCGAGTACCCCGTCTCGTTGATGATCAAAGACTATCAAGGTGCCGGGGATTTTGTCGCCGATACGAGGGGCTTCTTCTATGAACAGCCGACGGCGGGCGTCGTCGTGCCGAACGCTTCGACGGCCGTTCCCGTGCAGGTGGCCGGGCACGTATACGGGGCGAGTTTCAGCCGGGACTACCGACACGTGTTGATCGCGTCCGGCGCACCCGAACAGGAGCACGACTTCGACCTCGTGATCGTCGACCTGCAAACGGGACAACAGAAGCGTTTGCAAGGCGTGATGAAGGGGTGGGTAGCGCACAACCAAGCGACCGACGGCCTTCTCCCGATCCGCATCGTGGACGATGGGGAGCAGGTGACGTTTACGATGACGGATCAGACGCAGTTCAAGATTCTGTCGTTCACTTATGCCTGGGCGACCGATACGGTCACGCCCACGACCACTCACCCGCGCACCGACTGGGAAGGCGACGCGTCCGATGACGGCACCTACCTGCTTCGTCCGCAAGGCGGCATCTACCGTGGCAAGCGGTTGATCACCGACGAAGTGAAGTACGGCCAATGGATCACCGGCACGCACAAGTTGTTCTGGATCGATCAAGGGGAGCGTGAGAAGGAATACGACATGCCGCCGACCATCATCCATCTGTACGACGCCGATCGGAATCAGGTGCAGGATGTCGCTTCGTTTGCCCGGGATGTCCAAGTGATCGGGACAAGCGAGGACGGGCGATCACTTTATATCAGCGCCGTGCCCAAAAAGTAAACGACAGCAAAAAAAGGGAGTCCTCCGTAACGGGGGACTCCCTGCTTGTATGTCTGACTGTTATTCGGCTTTCAACTGGTCAAAGATCGGATGGTCGATCACGGCTCCATCCAGCTCATAGACGAGCACCGTGTCGGCTGCGGGGACGGTCTCCTCGACATAGTGATAGTTCGGGCAGGCGCGGTAGCGGCTGCCAAACCCCGTCTCCGAAGGCAAGGTGAGCAACTTGTCGCTGCAATACGGGCAACGGCCCGTCAGCGGTTTCCAGAAACGATTCCATGCGTTCATTTTATCACCATATTCCTATCCTAATACTAGGGATTATAGAGGGTTTCCAACTTTTGTGCAAGAACCAAATTTGTCGAAACGGGCGATGTTGGGATGTGGTAAGATATTTTTGTATAGAGATAGACATGGAACGCGTATTGGGAAGTGAGGAAGACGCGATGTCAATTGTGGATGTTGCAGTATACGTCACCATAGGCTTGATCGGTTCCTTTTGCTCAGGTTTGTTGGGGGTGGGCGGTGCGATCGTCACCTATCCGCTCCTTTTCTTTGTCCCCCCGTTGTTCGGGGCTTATGCGATGACGCCGAATGAAATTTCTTCGACGACGATGTTGCAGGTGTTCGCGTCTACGGGCATCGGGATGCTGATGTACCGCAAATCGCCTTGGCTCGACCGCCGCGTCGTCTGGGTGATCGGCGGCGGGATGCTCGGCGGGTCGCTGCTCGGTTCGTTCTTCTCAGGCTTCATGCCGGGGCTGGCGATTCATCTGACGTACGGCTTGATGGCGTTGCTGGCCGTCGTGCTGATGTTGCGCAAGCAGCCGGGCGACTTGCAAGAAGAAGCGGTCGACCGCCTGTCGTTCAACGCGCCGCTGGCCATCGCGTTGTCGTTTGGCGTAGGCTGTCTGTCCGGCGTGGTCGGCGCCGGCGGGTCTTTCTTGCTGATCCCCTTGATGATTCGCGTGCTCAAGCTGCCGACTCGCACGGCGATCGCTTCGTCGCTGACGGTGGTCTTTCTCTCCTCGTTCGGCGGTTCGATCGGCAAGGTGGCAGGCGGGCACGTGCTGTATAGCTTCACGGCGGTGATCGTCGGGGCGTCATTTGTCGGCGCGATGATCGGGGCGCGGGTCGGGCAGCGCACCAACGTGCAGATCCTGCGCGTGGCGCTGGCCGTGATCATTCTGCTGTCGGCGCTCAACATCTGGGGCGATGTATTCTTAACCTATTACGAGAGCCTATAAGTGCAGGGTTCCCCTTTTCCACCCATTCTTTTCCGTTTATAATAAAGCGTGGAAGTTACAAGTCAGTCGAGGTGAGGTTTTTGTGTCTGTAGAAATGCAAATCGAAGAGCGCAACCGCGTGATCGGGGAGAACCTGCGCAAATACCGCCTCTTGAAAGGGTTGACGCAAGAAGAACTGGCATCCGGGCTCTGCTCCGTCAGCCAGTTGAGCAAAGTGGAAAACGGCAAGACCCATCTGAACCGAGCGCTGTTGAAGCAGATGGCGAACCGCTTGGGCGTCACCGTCGAGCGGGTGGAGACGGCCGATGCGATGCGCGAGGAATTGGGCGAGCACTTGCAGTTGGCCAAAGACGCGATCGATGCCAAACAAAACGAACAGGCGCTGGGTCTGATCGAGTCGATCATCGAGCAGGCGCGCGATTTTCAATACCAAGACGTGTTGGCACAGGCGGTGTTGTACAAAAGCCGCGTGTTGATCAACCTGTTTCAGTTCGAGCAGGCGATCGGCCTCGTGGAACAGGTGTTGGCGGAGGAATGGCCGCTCGACGATCCGATGCGCGTGCGCTATCTGTGCGAGCTGGGACGCGCCCATGCGATCAACGGCAACGCGATCATGGCGCACGATGCGTTTTGCCGAGCGGAGGAGATCAACGCCGAGACGGAGAGCGATGCGGAGTTCCGGGTCGATCTGTATTTCAACCTGGCCAAGAGCCATTTTCAAATGCAAAACAACCGGGCGGCGTTGCGGTATTTTGAGAAGACGGAGCGGTTGGCGACCAAGCTGTCGAAGCACGTGATGCGGATTCGCTCGACTTATATGAAGGCGACGATGTACAAGCGACTCGGGGAATGCAAGAAGGCGGAGGAGTTGTTTTTCACCGTGCTGAAAGAGGCGGAGGACAATTCGTTTCTGCTCGACGTCGCGATCATCAATCACAACCTCGGCAGCCTGTTTCAACAGACGGGGGAGGCCAGCCAGGCCAAGTCGCATTTTCGCCGTGCGGCGCAGGTGTTTGATTTGATGAAGGAAGATGTGTATCATTGTGCGACGCTCCTGCATTTGGCGGAGATCGCGTTGGCGGAGGAGGAGTACGCCGCAGCGCGTACCTATGCGGAACGGGTGTTGCAACTCGTCGAGCATCATCCGGTCAACCCGTTCAAGGAGCAGGCGAAAGCGTACCGCTTGCTCGGGTGGATTTCGCGGGAAGAGGGGCGCAAGGAAGAGGCGATGGCACACTTGGAATTGTCTCTGCGCCTGTTCGCGGAGCACCAAGCGCCGGTGGAAGCGTATGAACTGGCGAAGGAGATCGCCGACGAGCTGTACCGACTCAACGACCCGCGAGCGCTCGACGTGTACCGGATGGCGATCGACTACAACGAGCAGGCGCGGCGGCTCATGCAGGACCAGCAAGTTCCGAACGGCAACATCTTGCTCTCATAAGCGATGGCTCACTTCGGCGGACGAGGTGAGCCTTTTTCAGAACAGGGATCGGGTAAAGTTCGAGGGGAGAGGGGACGGGAAGATGCATCGGTTGTTAGGGGCGTTGTGCCTCACGTCGGCCGCCGCGATCTGGGGCGGGACGTATGTGGTCAGCAAGGTGGTGATGGAGGAGATCCCGCCGATGACCTTGGTGGTGATTCGCTATCTGATCGCGCTGGTCGTGCTCTTTGTCGTGCTTCGCGCCAAGGGAGGCGATTCGATTGCGCGTGGGGATTGGGGCCGATTGGCTCGCTACGGGTTGGTCGGGTATACGCTGTCGATCGGCACCCAGTTTATTGGCACGCATCTGTCTTCCGCGCATATGGGGGCGGTGATCACGTCCGCCTCGCCAGCGGTGATCGCGCTGTTTGCGGCGTGGTTGTTGCGGGAAAAGTTGACGTGGCGCAAAGGCATCACGCTGCTCGTCGCCACACTCGGCGTGCTGGTCGTGATCGGAGCCGACTTTCAGGAGGGCGGCGGCACGCTGACGGGCAACCTGTTTCTCGTCGTCGCGGCGCTGACATGGGGCTTGTATTCGGTACAGGGCAAGGCGCTGACGGAGCGCTATTCGCCGCTGACCGTCTCCTACTGGGCGACGATCTTCGGTGTGCTGTTCACCTTGCCGCTGTCGGCCGGCGAGTTGGCTTGGCGGGGCTTGACGGTACCGACCGACCCGGCGGTCTGGTGGGGCGTGCTGTTCCTCGGCGTCGTGTCGACGGCGGTCGCCTTCTTCCTGTGGGCCAAAGGGTTCGCACTGATGGAAGCGAGCACGGCGGCACTGTTTTTCTTCGTGCAGCCGATCTGCGGGTCGCTGCTCGGCTGGTGGCTGTTGGGGGAGCGGTTGAATCTGTCCTTCCTGATCGGCTCCTTGCTGATCATCGGTTCGGTCGTCTTCTCCATGCGCGGGGAACAACAGGCGGTGGAGACGTCGGAAATTATTTCGAGGACAGAAGGAAATGCCTCCCGTTTTCCGAATAGATAAACGATAGAAAGAGGGGGAATGGGAATGGCATCAAACGGCTCACAGAAAAGCAAACTCGACAGCATCGACTTGGAGCAGGTGGAAGCGGCAGAAGACGGCAAGAAAACGCTGCGCCGCACGATCCTGCGCCTGGCCGGGCCGTCGTTGACGGAGATGGTGCTCACCAACTTCCTCGCGATGCTCAACATGATCATGGTCGGGCGCGTCGGCCCGGAAGCGGTGACGGCGGTCGGGTTGACCAATACGATCGTCTTCCTGATGCTCGCGACCTTCTTCGCGATCAACACGGGGGCGACGGCGATCATCGCCCGCTCGATCGGGGCGGGCGAGCCGGAACAGGCCAACGTGGCGGCGCAACAGACGTTTCTGATCAACTTGCTGCTGTCGATCGCGTTTTCCGTGTCGTCCTATCTGCTCGCGGAGCCGTTGTTGCGGTTCATGGGCGCGGCGCCGGAAGTCTTGGCGGACGGCGTGCTTTATGCCCAGATCATCTTCCTGTCGCTCGGCTTGACGGCGCTCTCGATGGGGCTGTCGGCGGTGCTGCGCGGGGCGGGGGATACGAAGACGCCGGCGCGGATCAACGTGCTGTCGACGATCCTGACCGTGGCGCTCGGGTTCCCGCTGATCTACGGCTATCTCGGCTTTCCGGAGCTCGGCGTGGTCGGGGCGGCGGTGGCCAACTTGGTGGCGCGGCTGACGGCGACCGTCTGGGTCGTGTATGTGCTGTTCAGCGGCGATGCGCGCATCCGCTTGCGGGTGGCGGGCATGTGGAAGGTCGACCGCGAGATGGTCAAGCGGATCATCCGCATCGGCTTGCCGGCGGCGGGGGAGCAGTTCTCATTGCGCACGGGGCAGATGATCCTCGCCAAAGTGGTGGCGGGGCTTGGCACGATCACGTTTGCCGCGCACCAGATCGCCTTTTCGGTGCTCGGGATGACGTTTATGCCGGGGATGGCGTTCGCGCTGGTGGCGACGACGCTGGTCGGGCAGGCGCTCGGCGCACAGAAGCCGGAGCTCGCCGAGAAGTTCGGCTGGGAG
>DASTWJ010000145.1:0-12807 GCA_035776695.1 Bacilli bacterium | reverse complement strand
ATGCTCTCCCAGCTGAGCTAAACCTCCATTGGTGACTCGTACGGGATTCGAACCCGTGAATGCCGCCTTGAAAGGGCGGTGAGTTAAGCCGCTTCTCCAACGAGCCAAAACATGGTGCCTTTTACCGGAATCGAACCGATGACCTCATCCTTACCATGGATGCGCTCTACCTACTGAGCTAAAAAGGCAGGAGATACATGGTGGAGATAAGCGGATTCGAACCGCTGACCCCCTGCTTGCAAGGCAGGTGCTCTACCAACTGAGCTATATCCCCCCAACAGTGGTGCCGACAACAGGAATTGAACCCGTAACCTACTGATTACAAATCAGTTGCTCTACCAATTGAGCTATGTCGGCAGATGGTGCGGTCGAGAAGACTCGAACTTCCACGGGGAAACCCCACACGCCCCTCAAGCGTGCGCGTCTGCCATTCCGCCACGACCGCATGTTTTCTTTCAGCAGCGCCGCCGTGCTGGCGACAAGTAGTAATATATCATGGGCGAAACGAGTTTGCAAGAGGTTTTTCGCCTGCATTTTTTGGTAAAGGAGTGTGGCTCCGGTTTAGAAACTTCTTGGAGCCACACTTAGAGGATTTTAGATTTGATAACTACTTGCCGCTATAGCATGATCAATTACCATTCGTAGAATTTCATCACTTGCAAGAAAGCCTAAGAATTTTGCTACTTCAACGTACAGAGAGTCTTTACCCTTAATCCATTTATAAGCATTTTTTTGAGCCACGATATCAGAACCCTCTGGGTGTACATTACCTGTCTTCATTGTCTTGCCTATTTGTTGTACCGTGGAAGTCTTTTGTACCTTACTTGCAAAATGTACTTTCGCTGTCTTTCTCATTTTATTGCGTTGTTTCTTTTTTAGATACTTTTCCATTTCATGAAGTTTTTTTGCTTCTATAAAGCGTTTCTCCGCATCTCTTCGCTTTGCCTTTTTAAGTTCCGCAATCTTTTCACGCTGTTTTACCCGCTTCATCTTGTTCCATGCCTCGTTCATCGATGGTCCTCCAAAAATATTAGTTGTTTTGATGTAGGTCTTACCGCTCATATTACACTATCTCTTCAACAATAAATTTTAGGCTAAGTTTCACATTCACAGCATCCCTTTCTGGGTTTGACTTTGACTTTCTTTGATCATTATGACATGATTGTCTAACCTCTGTAAACATTAACCAATAGGCAAAAAACAGGGAAAAGCACAATTATATGCTTCTCCCTCTCGAATTCGTTAATTTTTTCCACTTACCTTGCAAAGTCCGACTAACTATACCTATTCCCTTTTTTTGAAAATTCACTGCACTGATTGATTTGGCATGAATTATACCAACAATAGAACTTGAAGAAAACGCTTCTTCAAGCCCGACTAATTCGTCAAGGGTAAAACGTCTTTCCCTTATATTAACTCCCATCTCTCTTACTTGATTTATTACCCAAGCGCGCGTAACACCAGATAAAATCCCAGTCTCCAAAGAGGGAGTCCAAAGTTCTCCATCGACGACAAAAAAGAGGTTGCTGACCGCCCCTTCCGCCACATAGCCTTCCTTGGTAAGCTGAATGCCCTCTGCTGCCCCTCTGAGCTCCAATTCTCGGTAGGCGAGCAGACTATTGAGGTAGTTCAGCGACTTCACGCGCACAGGCGTTTCCGGCGTACTACGGACGGTTTGCAGGACGATCAGGTCGCGGCCTTGTTCGTAGACGTGGGAAGGGGGCAGAATTAGTTCCTTGACGTAGATCACCAAGGTCGGCGTCGTGCAGGACTTCCCGCTGGGGCCGAGAGCGCCTTCGCCGCGGGTGACGGTCAGGCGGATGTAGGCTTCTTGTAAGCCGTTTGCCTGCACCGTGTCCACGACCCCTTTTTCCAATTCGTCGTCGCTCCACGGGATCGAGATGCCCAACTCGTCGGCCGATTCGCGCAGGCGCGTCATATGCTCCTGCCAGAACATCGGCCGTCCGCCGACCGTTCGCATCGTTTCGAATAACCCCGCGCCGTAGAGGAAGCCGTGGTCGAGGACGGAGACGGTCGCTTCTTGGATCGGGACGATTTTACCGTTTAGATAGACGTACATGTCAGTCCCTGCCGGTTCAAGAAGTTTCGCAACATCGTCTTCCCATGCTCAGTCAAGATTGCTTCGGGGTGGAATTGTACGCCCTCTACTGCGTACTCCACATGCCGTAGCCCCATAATCTCGCCCTCTTCCGTCCAAGCGGAGACTTCGAAGCAGCCGGGCAACGTCTCCCGCTCCACCAGCAAGGAATGGTAGCGGCAGGCGGTAAACGGGCTGGGCAGTCCGTCGAACAGCGTCTTCTCATCATGGAAAACGGGCGATGTCTTGCCGTGCATCAGCCGCTCAGCTCGAATTACGCGACCGCCGAACGCTTGGGCGATCGCTTGGTGCCCGAGGCAGACGCCGAGCAGCGGGATTTTGCCCGCGAAGTTACGGATCACATCCAGCGAGACGCCCGCTTCGTTCGGCGAGCAAGGCCCCGGCGAGATGACGATGACGCGCGGGTTGAGCTGGGCGATCTCCTCGACGGTGATGTCGTCGTTGCGGCGCACGACGAGTTCGTGGCCCATCTCGCCGAGGTATTGGACGAGGTTGTAGACAAAGGAATCGTAGTTGTCGATCATCAGAATCATGCGTGTGTCGCTCCTTCCCGCGCTTTGGCCTCTGCCGTTTCGATCGCCACCCAGAGGGCTTTCGCTTTGCGCAGCGACTCGCGGTATTCGCGTTCGGGCACGGAGTCGATGACGATGCCGGCGCCCGCTTGGACGTAGCCTTTGCCGTTTTGCACTTGCAGGGTGCGGATGACGATGTTCAGTTCCATATCGCCGTTGAAATCGATCCAGCCGATCGAGCCGGTATACAGGCCGCGGCGGGTCGGTTCGAGCTCCTCGATGATCTCCATGCAGCGAATCTTCGGGGCGCCCGTGATTGTGCCGCCGGGGAACGTGCCGCGGATCAGGTCGTAGACGTCCTTCTCGACTGCCAATTCACCGCGCACGTTGGAGACGATATGGAAGACGTGGGAGTATTCTTCGATCACCATCAACTCGTTGACTTTGACCGTGCCGTAGCGGCAGACGCGGCCGAGGTCGTTGCGTTCGAGGTCGACGAGCATGATGTGTTCGGCGATTTCCTTTTCGTTGGTGCGCAGCTCCTCGATGGCACGACGGTCTTGCTCCGCGTCGCCTGTGCGCGGGCGGGTGCCGGCGATGGGGCGAGTGTTGACCTGTCCGCCATAAGAGGAAACGAGCAGTTCGGGCGAACAGGAGACGATCTGCATGTCGGGGAAATGCAAGTAGCTTGCATAGGGAGACGGGTTGATCACGCGCAGATGCTTATAAATCTCATAAGGAGCCGCTCCCAGCTCGCGACCTTGACGGACGGAGAGGTTGACTTGAAACACGTCACCTTGGGCGATGTAGTCTTTGACCCGTTCGACAGCTTGTTCGAAGTCGGATTGGGAAAAAGAGAATTCCAACTCGCCCGGCATCAGGTTTTGAGGAAAAGCAGGAACCTGCGACGAACCTTCAAATAATCGACGTTCCCATTCGTCCAACTGAGCTTCAGCATCAGCAAGAGCCTTTTCCAGACCATCCAGCTTCACGACACCATCTACCTCAGTACCAGTATTTGAACCAGTAACAGAATCAGCATCAATACCAGCATCAATACCAGCATCAATACCAGCATCAATACCAGTATCAATACCAGCATCAATACCAGTATCAATACCAGCATCAATACCAGTATCAATACCAGCATCAATACCAGCATCAATACCAGCATCAGTACCAGCATCAGTACCAGTACCAGCACTAGAGCCCGTATCTATGCTACTTTCAACATCATCGCTCTCACCCAAATCCACATGCGCAATCAAATGCACGCGCTTCTTCACATGATCCAGCACGCACAACTTATCCACAAACAATACAGACAGATCCGGCGTCCCGAGGTCATCCCGCGACAGCTCGGGCATCTTCTCGATATACCGAATCAAGTCATAGCTGAACAACCCGACCGCCCCGCCGCGAAACTTGGGCAGGTCGGGCAGGCGCGGGGAACGAAACAGCGACATTTTTGCCCGAAGGATCTCCAAAGGATCACCTTGATGCTCCTCTTCCCCTTCCGCAGACGAATACACGGCCCGTCCATCTTTCGCCCACAGCGTGGCAAACGGGTCGCCGCCGATAAACGAGCACTCCCCCAACTTCCCCGATTCCAGCAAAAAGTGGCGCTCGCTCGCCCAGCCCAGCCGCTCGTACGCGACATCCGGCTCGATCCACGCGTCTTCATATGTACGAATCACAGGCACGAAGCGATACCCTTCGCCCCGGAATTGTTGTAGCTCGGATATATTCAACAGTCAAATCCTCCTGAAACGTCAACCGATTTGTCAGTACCTTCTCTATCTTCTTGAATTGTCCCCGACCTGTCAATCCAAATTCCCCACCCCACACCCTTCGCCGCAAATCAAACGCCTGTCCTAGGACAAACGCCGCCCCGCTCTTCAGCTTCCTCACATACGATATAGCAAACGTCACGAAACGGAGGTGTTTTTAGGTATGTACGGTACTTTCGGTGCTTACACTCGTTGGGCAGTGGTGTTCCTGATCATCTTCGTTCTGTTCATCCTGCTCGTTCCGGGTTACCCGGTCGGCGGCGCTACCGGCGGCGGCTGCGGTTGCTAAGGATTGAACCAAAAAAAGACCACCCTTCTTCGGAAGCGGTGGTCTTTACGTATTTGAAATCAGATTACCACTTGACGACGAATTCGCCGCCGCGAACGGAGTTGTCCGTTTGCTCGATGCGTACGAGCGTCGAGAATTTACGGGACAAGCCGCGCAGCAGGCCGAGGTTGAAGTTCGGCGGGTACGGGTTGTCGCAGGTGACTTTGTATTTCTTCGGTTCGAGTTGCGCGACTTCGTAGGAACCGATCTTGCCGTTGCGATGGTTCGCTTTGTAGGCAAAGTCGAGTGCAACCAGAACTTTTTCAAAAGAGTCGATTTCCGGCGGGAACTGAGAGTTCTTCGGAACGGTCTTGCCGATCTCGGACAGGATGTTCGGACCGACAGACTTCGCCAACTCTTGGATGATGTCGATGACGGTTTGCAGCGGATACCAGCCGTCCATCTTGATCTCAGCGATTCCTTTTTCTGCCAGCAATTTGGTTACGCGGGATTGGAACACGCCGCACCCCTCGATGATGTTACGGATCGTTGCGCCATTGGTTTCTACTTGCTTGTCGATCATCCCTCGGGCCCCCTATTAATGATAGTGGTAGATAATGTAACTTTATTTTATCACAAAATCCAGAATCGTCAATAAGCGACTTCTTTAGACAATGCGATTTTTATTAGAGATTCGGCGTTTGTTTCTGAATTTCCTTCCTAATAGGTAAAATCCCCAGAAAATAGTCCATTTGAGCCAAACTGGAACGGTTAAGCCCTCGACAAATTCAGCAGAAAAAACCTCCCGTTTGTGAATCGCTTTCCGAGAACTGATCAATGCTTCTTATGCGAAAGAGAACTTCTCTAAACGATCGAGCAACTTCGGCAAACGCTCTTCAATCGCCTGACGATCACCCGACCGCTGGATCTGCGAAGTGGACAGCTCCTCTTGTTGCAACAGGGCATAATGCCCCGCCACCATCGAGAGCAGCATCAGAAACTCCTCACCGCGCAACGCACGGCGCAGGTCGGCGTCGCCTTGGCTGTAACCGTCCAGAAAGCCGTCGGCGATGCGCGTGAGCTTGTCTTCATACAGATTCCAGCGATGCTTGGCATAGCGCGGCGAAGTGTGGTAAAGCGGATGCAACGCGTCATAGTTGTTCAAGACGTTGCCGGCCATCACCTTGCCGCTGTAGAGGATCGGCAGCGGGTCGATCACGCGCAAACGACCGTCGACGAGCACGGTGTTTTCCGGCGAGGTGTCGCGGTTGGTGAGCGCCAATGTCTCCGTGTCGATCGCACGGCGGGCGAACACGTCCTGCCACTTGCGCTCCACTTCGGCGCGGTCGAAGGCCAACTCCGATTGAAGCAGCGCGTCCAAGTCCTGCCGATAGTCGTCTTGCTCCTCCCGCAAGTTGTCGCGAAAGTCGCCGTCCACCTGCCCGCGCAACTCGCCACGCTCCTCGTCCCAATTCAGAAACGCGTAACCTGTCACCCCCGGTTCCACGCCGTCCATCTTGCGCATAAACGTCCCGCGCTGGTAGCCGATGGAGTAAGCCGTCTCCAAGTCGATTATTGCCATGTCGATCGTCTCGCCTACATAGGTTTCCAGCGTATACGTCAGTTCCGGCGAGACGTGGTAGTCATACTCTTCCGGACAGATGCCCGGCTCGACTTGATTCGCCAGCTTGTAATAATACCCCGTCCCCGCATACTCCGCCTTCATAGCCGCTTCGTCATACTCCACAGGCTGTCCGTACGCCACCTTTTTCGGAAAGCGCATGACCAGCCGCCGCCGATCCGACATCGTCAACAAATACGCCTCATGCCATGCCCCTTCGCCTAAAAAAGTTGCGCTGTCCGCCACAGAGTCGCTCGCCAAGCCGCTCAGTTGCAAGGCACGCTCGATTTTCTCCCGTACTTCCACGCTCATCGTTTCTCCTCCAAACTGTCGTAACTTTCCAAGATTTACAACAGAGTACACCAAGACAAAGAAAAGGACAACGCCCCTTTTTGCAAAAGGTGGCGTTGCCCTGTCCCTTGTCTTACATACGGTTACTTGATCAACGTCCCGCCCGTCACGCCGAGCTGGTTGATCGCCTTCAGTTCCTTCCACACTTCCGAGCCGGTGATTTCGCCGTTCATCGCTTTGCGGTAGAGGCCGAGCACTTCCTTGACCCGAGCCGGTTCCTCTTCCAAGAACTCGACGCGGAACGTGTTCACGCCGTATCGCAGGAACTCGTTGAGGAAGTCTGCGCCCGATTGGTCGACGGCGTTGTACACGGTGTTGCGGCAGCCGGTGTCGACGCGCACGGGGTGTTCCATGCCGACGCGGTCTTTGAGCGACACGCGACGTTCTTCACAGGGACGGCCGCAGTTGGTGTAGTCGGTGCCTTCGGAAAGGAACGTGCAGTACACGCAATGCTCCGTGTGGAACATCGGCATGTGCTGGTGGATGACGATCTCCACGTCCCGCGCATCCGATTGGGTCAGCAGGTCGACCATCTGCTCGGAGTTCAGGTCGTAGGAGGCGGTGACGCGAGACATGCCGCGCTCCTTGAACAGTTCGACCGCCTTGTGGTTGGCGATGTTCAGGGAGAAATCGCCGATCAGCTCGATGCCTTCCGGTCGCTCCTGCTCGAAGAAGTACGCGGCGCCCGTGTTGCGAATCAGGATCGCGTCCGGCCGGTGTTTGATCATCTGGCGCAGAATCCCTGCCTCGCCCGGCATGTGGATGCGCGGGGTGGCAAGGGCGATCTTCTTGCCCAAGTCGTGCGCCAGTTGGACCGCTTTCGGGTAGTCCTTGACGAATTCGAAGTCGGCGTAGATGTAGTCGACGTCCGTCTCCCCTGCCGCCTGAATCTGCTCCAACGAACGGCACAGGGCGTGCAGACGCGCTTCCGCTCCGTTGGCGGGCGGGGCCGCTTTGGCGTCTTCGTAGACGTCGATGTCCGGGTTCAGCGTGTATTGCGGGGCCGCTTTGCGCAGGTCGAGCAGTTGCTCCGCCGCTTCCCGACGCATGCGGTTCAGTTCGGACTTCGGCACGATGACGTTGCCGACGAGGTCGAGGGTCAGCTCGTCCATGTAATAGACGGTGCCGCCCAAGCGACCCAGTTGGTCGCGCAGGATCTCTTCGTCAAGCGGGCGTTTGATCGCTTCTTCCGCCGGCTGTTCGGAGGAGATCGTCACGGTGTGGCCTTTTTGCACGTCGGTCCAGGTGGTGACGAGCGGTTGTCCGACTGCACCGTAGACGTTGACGGCCAGCGGGAAGGTGTGGTACGGCTTTTCATGCTCGAACGATTTGCGCAGGCGGCGTTCCAGTTCCGGGTCGGAGGTGCGCCACACTTTGTCGCCGATGTTGATCCGCTTTAAGTTGACGTCGTCGCGACCCATGACGATCTCGTAGGGACCGGATTCGACTTTGCCGTCGATCTTCTGGCCTTTGATGCGGATGTCATAGACGCGGCCGCCCTCTTCCTGCTGCGTCGGGTCGCCGAAGTCGAACACGATGCCGTCGCCGCGCTTGAGCGGCGCTTGCAGGTCGACGAGGATCGAGTCGCGGTAGATCTTCTTGACTTGGCCGAGGTAGACGCCGCGCTTCTTCGGGAACGTGCCGTCGACGAGCGTTTTGTTGTTCGTGCCGAGCAGGAAGCCCGGTGTGAAGCCGCGGGAGAAACTTTGTTCCAGCTCTTGAATCTCGATCACGTCCGGGTCGTAGTTGACGCCGGAGAAGTAGGCGTCGATCGCCTTGCGGTACTTGGAGACGACGTTGGCGACATATTCGGCCGACTTCATCCGGCCCTCGATTTTAAACGAGGTGACGCCCGCTTCGATCAGTTGCGGCACGATCTCGATCGCCGCCAAGTCTTTCGGCGAGAGCAGGTAGGTGATGTCGCCCATCGGCTTGTGCTCGCCGTCGACCATCATGTCGTACGGCAGGCGGCAGGCTTGGGCGCACTCGCCGCGGTTCGCCGAGCGACCGCCCCACATTTCGGAGGTCAGGCATTGGCCGGAATAGGAGACGCACAAGGCCCCGTGGACGAACGTCTCGATCGGCGTCTTCGCTTGGTCGTGGATCTTCTTGATCTGCTTCAAGTTGTTCTCGCGTCCCAAGACGACGCGCTCGATGTTGTACGGCTTGACGAATTCGACCGCTTCGGCGGAGGTCATCGTCATCTGGGTCGAGCCGTGGATCGGGAAGTCGGGCGAGATCTCGCGGATCAGCTTGACCAAGCCGAGGTCCTGCACGATGACCGCATCGACGCCCGCTTTGACGCATGCTTCGACGAGCTCTTGTGCGCCCTCCAGCTCATTTTCAAATACGAGGATGTTGAAAGTCAGGAACCCTTTGACCCCGTAGGTGTGCAGGAATTCCATGATCTCCGGCAGCTCTTCCATCAGGAAGTTGTTCGCCCGCGCCCTTGCGTTGAATTTCTCCACCCCAAAATAAACCGCATTCGCCCCGTTCGCCACGGCGGCGCGCATCGCGTCCCAATGGCCCGCCGGGGCCAACAGTTCGATGTCTTCGCGTCTGATCTCACTCATCTATGTAACTCCTTCCTCTGATTGCCTGTGTCCATGCAACCTTTTTATTGTACACATTTTCCCCCGCCGTGACTATGATGACACCTGTTTTGGACAGGAAAAAGGCACCAAGGCAACTTTTGGACGTATACCTGTTGTCATTCCGAGGAAGTCTAGCGTATAATGAGAGCAACCATTTTCAGAACGGAATCAGGCCGATGAAGAGCATCCAACTTGGAGGCGCTCACGACCGGGGTGGGGACACCCTCTAAGTGAGCCGGGAATCGCCCGTTACAGCGAGTCCGAGAGGGTCGAAGGCAGGTTGTTTTTTTGACAAACCGCTTCGATCAAGTTGGGTGGCACCGCGAGCTGAGCGCTCCTCGTCCCAATGTGGATGAGGGCGCTTTTTGTATGTTTCTAAACCCAAAGCTTTTTGGAAAAGGGAGCGTGTGCCACCATGTTGGACATCAAGTTTATTCGCGAGAACCCTGAGTTGGTGCAAGAGGTCGCCGGACAGAAAGGCATCACCCTGTCGGTCGAGGAGTTGTTGAAACACGACGTCGAGCGCCGTCAGACGTTGCAGGAGTTGGAGCAGTTCCGCAGCCGGCGCAACGCGTTGTCGCAGGAGATGCCGAAGCTCGCCAAGGCGGGGAACAAGGAAGAGATGGAGCGGATCAAGGCGCAGGTGCGCGAGATCAACGGGCGCATCGGGGAGTTGGAAGCGACGCTCGCCGAGGTGGAAGGCAAACTGAACGGCTTGCTGCTGCTCGTGCCGAACATCATTTCGCCCGATACGCCGATTGGCGAGACGGATGAGGACAACGTGGAAGTGCGCAAGGTTGGGACGGTGCCTGCGTTTGACTTCGAGCCGATGGATCATGTGACGCTTGGGGAAAAATACGACCTGTTCGACATCCCGCGTGGTGTGAAGGTCGCGGGGACGCGCAATTATTTCTTGAAGGGCGCCGGTCTGTATCTGCATCGGGCGGTGCAGCAGTTGGCGATCGACGTGCTGAGCGAGCGCGGGTTTACGCCGATGGATGTGCCGCTGATGGTGCGGGAGGAGATGATGACGAACACGGGCTTTTTCCCCCTGGGGCGTGATCAGTCGTATGAGATCGCGGAAGAAGGCAAGTTCCTCGTCGGCACGTCGGAGGTGCCGCTGGTGTCGTATTTCGGCGGCGAGGTCGTCGATGTGAGCAAGCCGATTCGCGTGGCCGGCGTGTCGAACTGTTTCCGCAGTGAGGCGGGGTCGGCGGGGCGTGATACGCGCGGGTTGTATCGGGTGCATCAGTTTGCCAAGGTGGAGCAGGTCGTGATTTGCAAAAATGATCTTGAGGTGTCGGAGCGGGTGTTGCAGGAGATTTTGAAGAATGCGGAGGATCTGTTGCAGCTGTTGGAACTCCCCTACCGCGTGGTGGCGGTGTGTACGGGTGACATCGGGCAAGGGGTGTATAAGAAGTACGACATCGAGACGTGGATGCCGAGCCGCGAGAGCTACGGCGAAACGCAGTCGGCTTCGAACCTGCTCGAGTTCCAAGCCCGCCGCTCGAACATCCGCTGGCGGGATGAGGACGGCAAACTGCACTACTGCCACACGTTGAACAACACGGCGGTCGCGACACCGCGGATTTTGATACCGCTGTTGGAAAACCACCAGCGGGCGGACGGCACGATCTATGTGCCGCAGGCGTTGCGAAAGTATATGAACGGGATTGAGGAGATCAAGCCGGAGTAAAAACCGGAAGTGTCGAGCGATGCGTGCTGAAGGTAGCATGTTGAAGTAGCATGTTGAAGTAGCATGTTGAAGTATCATGTCTAAGTAGCATGTCTAAGTAGCATGTCTAAGTAGTATGTCTAAGTAGTATGTCTAAGTAGTATGAAGTAGCATGAAGTAGCATGAAGTAGCATGTTGATGTTGCGTGATGATGTTGGCGGGTCTTGAAATGCGTGTGAAAGGGGGCACTTCCCCCTATTCACACTCCTTTTTCTAGGACATGTACGGGAGGTTTCGCATGGCTGAGTTTTCATTTTCAGAAAAAGTAGTGTGCATCGGTGCGGCTCATGTCGACCGCAAGGCGGCTGCGCAATCGAAAGTGGAGTTACATACCTCGATCCCCGTCTCCGTCCACCAGTCGCTGGGCGGTGTGGCTCGCAATGTCGCGGAGAACTTGGCGCGGCTGGGGTGTGGGGTTTCACTGGTTTCGCGGCTTGGCAATGACCAGCCGGGCGAGTGGGTGCGACGGCATTCGACCGAGCTGGGGATGAACGTGTCTGGACTGACCGTTTCGGATACGCGAGGCACCGCCTCGTATACGGCATTGCTGGACGAGCAAGGCGAGATGGTATTGGGCTTGGCGGATATGGAGGTGTACGACGAGTTCACACCTGCTCTGCTGCCCGACCTGCCTGCGGAGTCGTTGCAACACCCCGTCTGGTTCCTAGACACGAACCTGCCGAAAGAGACATTGGAAGCGCTGCTGGCTCAAAGATCGCCGGAACAACTGGTCTTCCTCGACCCCGTCTCCAACGCCAAAGCGAAAAAGCTCAACGGACTCCTGTGCCACGTCGACTTTTTCTTCCCGAATCGGGATGAGGCACAAGTGCTGACCGGCGTGCCGATTCGCTTGACGGCCGATGTGCAACGGGCAGGAGAAAAGCTCGTCTCCCTCGGCGCGAAGCATGTGATCATCACGCTCGGTGCGCAAGGGGTCTGCGTGGTCAGTCAGGACATCAACCGCGTCTTCCCCGCCCTGCCCGCGCAAGTGCGGGACGTGACGGGAGCCGGGGATTCGCTGTTGGCCGGGTTTATCTGCGGCTATCTGGAGACTCGTTCGATCGAGGAAGCCGTCGCCTGCGGCATCGCCACCGCTTCGCTGACGGTGGAAAGCGCGGAAACGGTGCGCCCCGATTTGACAGCCGAGCTGGTTTTGGGAAAAAGTAAGAAGGTCACGCGTGAATGGTGAACGTGAAAGGAGCTACAGCATGAAAGACTACTTGGATTTCCACCCTGATGTCGAAGCGGCATTGCAACAAGGGCAACCGGTCGTCGCCCTCGAATCGACGATCATCTCCCACGGGATGCCCTACCCCGAAAACGTGCAGACGGCACGAGAAGTCGAAGCGATCATCCGCGAGCAAGGCGCCGTCCCCGCGACGATCGGCATCATCGACGGACGCATCAAGATCGGGCTGACCGATGAGGAGTTGGAGTCGTTCGGCCAGTCCCAAGACGTGCTGAAAGTCAGCCGTCGCGACCTCCCCTATGTGATCGCGTCGAAGAAAAACGGAGCGACCACCGTGGCCGCGACGATGATCTGCGCGAAGCTGGCGGGGATCTCCGTCTTCGTGACGGGCGGCATCGGCGGCGTACATCGCGAAGGCGAAGTGACGATGGACGTATCGGCCGACTTGACGGAGCTCTCGATGACCGACGTCGCCGTCGTCTGTGCGGGCGCGAAGTCGATCCTCGACCTCGGGCGGACGCTCGAATACTTGGAAACGCAAGGTGTGCCGGTGATCGGCTACAAGAGCGACGACTTCCCCGCCTTCTACACCCGCTCCTCCGGCTTCTCCGTCGACTACCGCCTCGAC
>DASTWJ010000144.1:0-3495 GCA_035776695.1 Bacilli bacterium | reverse complement strand
GTGTTGCCGCCGCCGACGTAGATCACATCTTTCTCCAACACATACGACGCCAGATCGCTCGTCGGCAACTTGAACACCGACAGATGCGACGGGTCACAGTCCAACTCGCCGAACGACTTATAGAAGCGATCAATATACCCCTGCGAATCCCCGCTCGCCGTCCCGACGAAACATACCTTCGGACGCGCCTTGCCCGTCTGTTTCAACACATACCGATCGAGCAACAAGTTCTCCGGCTCCATCGAAAATCCGCCGCCGCCCATCGCGATGATCTGCTTGTTCACACTTGTCATCCTTGTTTCCTCCCGCCTGTCGAAAAAAATGAGTATTCATTCACCACGATGCGTGTTGCAATCGCTTTCTATGGTATAATAGGGTTGTTTGTGCCATTATATCTAGTTTTCGCCTTGATGAGAAATGAAAAAGTTTCGGCACCGCGCCGAGACCTCAAAATAGGGTAGGAGGGTCCTCACACGTATGTCCGACTTCAAGACAGAATACGAAGCTTGGCAAGCGAAAGCAGACAAAGCGGCTGCCCGTTTCCCCGAGCGTCATGAACAGTTCACCACTTCCTCTGACATCCCGGTCAACCGCCTGTACACGCCGGAAGATGTGGAGCACAACTACGAAGACAAGCTCGGTTTCCCGGGCGAATACCCGTACACCCGCGGGGTGCAGCCGACGATGTACCGCTCCCGTTTCTGGACGATGCGCCAGTACTCCGGCATGGGCTCTGCACAAGAGACCAACGCGAGATTCAAATACCTGCTCGAAAACGGCCAGACCGGCCTGTCCACCGCGTTCGACCTGCCGACACAGATCGGCTACGATTCGGACGACATGATGGCGCTGGGCGAAGTCGGCAAAGTCGGCGTCGCGATCTCCTCGCTCCAAGACATGGAGACGCTGTTCGACGGGATCGACCTCGGCAAAGTGTCCACCTCGATGACGATCAACGCGCCGGCCTCCGTGCTGCTCGCGATGTACATCGCCGTCGCGGAGAAGAACGGCGTGTCCGCCGACAAGATCTCCGGCACGATCCAAAACGACATTCTCAAGGAGTACGTCGCTCGCGGCACTTACATCTACCCGCCGGAAGCGTCGATGCGCCTGATCACCGATATTTTCGAATATTGCGCGGAGAACGTGCCGAACTGGAACACGATCTCCATTTCCGGCTACCACATCCGCGAAGCCGGTTCGACGGCGGTGCAAGAGATCGCCTTTACCCTGTCCAACGGCATCGCCTACGTGCAAGCAGCCGTCGACAAAGGCCTTGACGTCGACAAGTTCGCACCGCGCCTGTCCTTCTTCTTCAACGCGCACAACAACTTCCTCGAGGAAGTTGCGAAGTTCCGCGCCGCTCGCCGCATCTGGTCGCGGGTGATGAAGGAGCGTTTCCACGCACAGAACCCGAAATCGATGCAACTGCGCTTCCACACGCAGACGGGCGGCTCGACCCTGACCGCGCAACAGCCGGACAACAACATCGTCCGCGTCACCTTGCAAGCGCTGGCTGCTGTCCTCGGTGGCACGCAGTCCCTGCACACCAACTCCCGCGACGAGGCGCTGGCCCTGCCGACGGAAGAATCGGCACGCATCGCGTTGCGTACGCAGCAGGTCATTGCCTATGAAAGCGGTGTGGCGGACACGGTCGACCCGCTGGCAGGCTCCTACTATGTCGAGTCCCTGACCGACGAGATTGAGCGCCAAGCGATGGAGTACATCAACAAGGTCGACGAAATGGGCGGCGCCGTCAAAGCGATCGAGCAAGGTTACATGCAGCGTGAGATTCAAGCGGCCGCTTACCAAACGCAGATGGGCATCGAGTCGGGCGACGAAGTGGTCGTCGGCGTCAACCGCTTCCGTTTGGAGAACGAAGCGCAACCGGAGTTGCAGAAGATCAACCCGGAGATCGAACGGATTCAAAAAGAAAAGCTGGAACAGCTCCGCGGCTCCCGTGACAACACGGCGGTCGAAGCGGCGCTCACCGCTTTGCGCCAAGCGGCGGAAGGCTCCGAGAACCTGATGCCGCATATCGTGGCAGCGGTCAAAGTCTACGCCACCCTCGGTGAGATCTGCAACGTCATGCGTGACGTCTTCGGCGAATACCAGCCGGCACAATGGTAAGGGAAGAGGAGGAACACATACTATGTCTACTGCAAAAATCCGCGTACTCGTCGCCAAGCCGGGTCTCGACGGTCATGACCGCGGCGCACTCGTCGTCGCCAAAGCGCTGCGTGACGCCGGGATGGAAGTGATCTACACCGGCCTGCGCCAAACGCCGCAGCAGATCGTCGCCACCGCGATCCAAGAGGATGTCGACGTGATCGGCCTGTCCTCGCTGTCCGGGGCGCACATGCACCTGTTCCCGGAAGTCGTGCGCCAACTGAACGAAAACAACGCCGGTGACATCCTCGTCGTCGGCGGCGGGGTCATCCCGAACGAAGATATCCCGAAGCTGAAGGAAGCGGGCATCGCCGAAGTGTTCACGCCGGGCAGCTCCCTGAGCGCCATGGCCGACTACATCCGCGAGCGCGTGCAAAAGGGGTAGTGCCGATGAAACACATCCCGCAGAAAATCGACCATCTCGGCATCGCCGTCAACAGCATTGAAGAGCAACTGCCGCTCTACACCACCGGTTTTGGCCTGAAGATCATTCACGAAGAGGTGATCGAAGACCAGAAGGTGCGGGCGGTGTTCATCGAAGTCGGGGAGAGCTGCGTCGAGTTGCTCGAACCGACCTCGCCCGAATCGCCGATCGCCAAGTTCTTGGAGAAGAAGGGCCAAGGCATCCACCATGTCGCCTATGCGGTGGAGGATGTGGAAGCGGCGCTCGCGCACGCCAAGGAACAAGGCTACCGACTGATCGACGAAAAGCCGCGCCGGGGCGGCCACGGCAAGTTGATCGCATTCCTGCACCCGAAGGAAACGTTCGGCGTGCTGACCGAATTCTGTCAGAAGATTGAGGAGGGGAACCACTAGTGGACATGGATCGTAAAATCATGGACCTGCACGATCGTCGGCGCAAAGTCGAACTCGGCGGCGGCGACAAGCGGATCGCGGCACAACATGACAAAGGCAAACTGACCGCCCGCGAGCGGATCGACCTCCTGCTCGACGAAGGCACGTTTCGCGAGCTGAACCCGTTTATCGAACACCGCGCCACCCACTTCGGCATGGCCGATCTGGAAGCGCCGGGCGAAGGCGTCGTCACCGGCTGGGGCAAGGTGAACGGGCGGATCATCTATGTATTTGCACAAGACTTTACCGTTTTCGGCGGTGCGTTGGGTGAGATGCACGCACTGAAGATCGCTCGCCTGATGGACCTCGCCGCGAAAAACGGCGCACCGGTCATCGGCTTGAACGACTCCGGCGGCGCGCGCATCCAAGAGGGTGTCGCTTCGCTGGACGGCTACGGTCACATCTTCTACCGTAACTCCGTCTACTCGGGCGTGATCCCGCAGATCTCCGTGATCATGGGGCCGTGCGCAG
>DASTWJ010000143.1:0-16927 GCA_035776695.1 Bacilli bacterium | reverse complement strand
CAGGCAGGTTACCCACGTGTTACTCACCCGTCCGCCGCTAAGCTTTGAGAGCAAGCTCTCTCCACTTCGCTCGACTTGCATGTATTAGGCACGCCGCCAGCGTTCGTCCTGAGCCAGGATCAAACTCTCAATAAAAGTTTGAATCATGACTCGAATCGATCTCGTTTCACTCGTTTAGTTTTCAGGGATCAATCGTGTTGACGTATCGCTCAGAAGCGACGATGACTAGATTAACATAACCCTCATCCATCTGTCAACTGGCAAGTTTCTCTTTTCGTTCATCACCGCTTGTCTCTCACGGCGACAAGGAACATCTTATCACGCCCACGAACTCGGAACAAATCCTCGATGAAACAAATTCCAACAACAGACGCCATTGTCTCAAAAAAATTACCCACAACCTCGCACAATCTCGTTTTTTTGTTCTCACTCTCCCTCATGTGTATAACCGTCTGAATTGTGCACAACTATGTGGATAACCACCGCATTTATCCACAAAATCCACCGTTTTATCCACATTGCACACATGATTATCCCCAAAACGCCTGTTTTTTTCCACAAAAAAGGACTTAGCCTTGTGACTAAGTCCTTTTTCCACACCTGATCCTACAGATGACGCATATGCGGGAAAAGCAGCACGTCGCGAATCGACGGGGAATCGGTCAACAGCATGACCAGACGGTCGACGCCGATGCCCAAGCCACCGGTCGGCGGCATGCCGTACTCCAGCGCTTGAATATAGTCTTCGTCCATCTCATGCGCTTCGTCATTGCCCTGCTCCCGCTCCACCAGTTGCGCTTCGAAGCGTTCGCGCTGGTCGATCGGGTCGTTCAGCTCGGAGAACGCGTTCGCATGCTCGCGACCGACGATAAACAGCTCGAAACGGTCGGTGTAGCGCGGATCGTCCGCATTTTTCTTCGCCAGCGGGGAGATCTCCACCGGCTGACCGGTGATGAACGTCGGCTGGATCAGGTCTTTTTCCACATACTCTTCGAAGAACGCATTCAGCACGTGACCGACCTTCCACGCCTTCTCCACCGGGACTTTGTGTTCCTTCGCCAGCGCGTGCGCCTCTTCGTCGGTCATCACCGCTTTGAAGTCGACACCCGTCTTCTCCTTGACAGCATCGACCATCGAGATGCGCTTCCACTGCGGCGTCAGATCCACTTCCACACCCTGATAGGTGATCTTGGTGGTCCCATGCACCTGCTCCGCGCAGTACGCCACACAGTTCTCCGTCAGCGTCATGATGTCTTCCACGTCACCGTACGCTTGGTACAGCTCCAGCATCGTGAACTCCGGGTTATGACGAGTCGAGATGCCTTCGTTACGGAAAACGCGACCGATCTCATACACGCGATCGAGGCCGCCGACGATCAGACGCTTCAGATGCAGCTCCAGCGCAATGCGCAGGTACTGCTCCATATCCAGCGCGTTGTGATGCGTGACAAACGGACGAGCCGCCGCACCGCCTGCGATCGGATGCAGGGTCGGGGTTTCCACTTCCAAAAAGCCTTCGTTATCAAAGAAGTGACGCATCGCTTGAATGATCTTCGAGCGCGCGATAAACGTCTTGCGCACTTCCGGGTTCACGATCAGGTCGACGTAGCGCTGACGGTAGCGCTGTTCGACGTCTTTCAGCCCGTGGTGCTTGTCCGGCAGCGGGCGCAGCGATTTCGCCATCTGATACAGCTTGGTGACATTGACGGAGACTTCGCCCTTGTTCGTCTTGAACACGGTGCCTTCCACGGCGATGATGTCGCCGATGTCCATTTTATCGAACAGCTCGAATTCCTCGTCGCTGACGTTGTCTTTTTTCACATAGATCTGCACGCGATCTTCCACGTCCTGAATGTGGGCAAATCCGGCCTTGCCCTGCCCGCGCTTGAGCATCAGACGTCCGGCAACCTTGACCGGCTCGTTGATCTCCGCCAGCTCTTCCTTGGACTTCGCTTCGCCAAAAGCGAGAATGTCCTGCGTGCTGTGGGTCGCTTCAAAACGCTGTCCCCACGGGTTGATGCCTTTGTCGTAGAGCGCTTGCAGCTTCTGACGCCGCACTTGCATCTGTTCATTGAGCTCCACGACTTGGGTTTCCTGTTCTGCCATCCGACTTCAACTCCAAAACTTCTATTTTTTGATTTCCACAATCTCGTACGCAAGCGCCCCCGCGGGAACGGTCACTTCGATCCGCTCGCCAATGCTTTTGCCAAGCAGAGCTCGTCCGACCGGCGATTCGTTGGAAATCTTGTTTTCCAATGGATCGGCTTCCGCACTTCCTACAATAGTGTACTCCATTATGTCCTCAAATTCCAAATCTTTAATGCGCACAGTCGATCCGACCGCGATCAAATCACCCATCGCATCCTCTTCGTTGATCAGACGCGCGTTGCGCAGCATCTTCTCCAACGTGATGATCCGGCCTTCGATAAACGCTTGCTCGTTCTTGGCGTCCTCGTACTCCGAGTTCTCGGAGATGTCGCCGAACGAGATCGCCGTCTTGATCCGCTCCGCCACTTCGCGGCGTTTCACGCTTTTCAGGTGATGCAACTCTTCCTCCAGTTTATGTAATCCTTGTGCGGTCAGCAAAACTTCTTTTTCCGCCATGATCCGTATCCCCTTTGCTCTCAAATATGAATGTAGAAAAACACCGCCAACGGTTCTCGCTGACAGTGTAAATAGGCATAATCTTGCAACAAATTATAGAGGCTCCCTCGATTCATGTCAACAAAATTAAATCGACTCGATTCGCGGTTCAAAGCCAATTCTCGACAATCCGCTCAGATACGCCTCCGCCGCCAGCTCGCACGACGCGCCTGACAGGGCGACGAGCAGCGCCTCCATCACGTTCGTGCCAAACGAACGGCCTTCCAGATTCGGGGTCGTGGTGATCAACTGCCCCACCCCACGCGCCCGCAACAGCTCCACATCGGCCGGTGTCACCGTGTTGGTGAGGATCGTCTTCCCCTCCAACCGCTCCGGCAAATGCCGACGGATAAAATGAAAATCTCCGGCGATCACCTCGGCCGCCAAGTAGTGCTCGGCGTATCTCTCCGTGATCGCTTCCTGCTTCTCTCCCGTCGGGTACAAGTAGCGGATCGGCAATTGCGTGATCAACGGCGCGACCAGCTTGGCGACGCGGTTCAACGCGCTCAACGAACGCAGCGGTACCGGCACGCCAAGCCCGAACATCAAATCGCCAAATACGACCGTGCAACCGATCTCCACCAGCGCCGCCGCCATCCCGAAGCGGTCAGCCCCCGAGACGAGCAACACCCGTTTGCCGCGCAACCTGACGCGCGGATCGTCGGCCAGTCGGAGCACGACATCCCGTTCCAGCGAATTTTTTAACCCGGAACCGTCCAAGATCGGCGTGTACCGCGCATGCCGGGCGATCGCCTCCGCCTCGCGAAACGCATAGCGGCGGTCGTTGACATAGATAAAGCGATCGATCCCGCCCAAGCCGAACGCGTCGACCAATCCGTCGAGCTTCTGAATCTCGGAGATCAGGCGGTGGCGATCCCCGTCCGTGCCGACCCGCTCGACCGTCACCTCTTCGCCGAGCAGCTGCAAGCACACGCGATGGTTGCGGGACGAGGAACCGAGTGAGACGCTGACGACATGTTTGCTCATGAGGCGGGCCGCCCTCCTTGTAGACAGGTTGATGCTGTTCATCCTGTCCATTTGACCGCCGCTTTAGACGGAGGTGGCACGGTCTGATTTTGCAAAAAAGGACCGATGGGTAGCGCATCGGCTTCCTTCGGTCCTTGCTAGTGCGGTTGTGTGAAAAGAGCTTAGACCAGTGCCGCGTCTCGCGCTTCGTGCATCAGCAGGAAGTCGAGGTAGCGATGCAAAGCCGCCCGCAGATCTTCCGCGTTCTCGATCAGGTTGATCTCGTCGCGGAACTTGTTGGAGTCGCGCAGACCTTTGGTGTACCACGCGACGTGTTTGCGCATTTCGCGGACGCCGACGTACTCGCCTTTCTCCGCGACGAGCAATTCCATGTGGCGCAGGGCGACGGAGATGCGATCCTGTGCGTTCGGAGCCGGCAGTTCTTGGCCCGTCTTCAGGTAGTGCGCGACTTGGTTGAATATCCACGGGTTGCCGAGCGCCCCGCGACCGATCATCACGCCGTCGGCGCCGGTTTGCTCGAGCAGGGCCTTCGCTTTCTGCGGAGAGGTCACGTCGCCGTTGCCGATGACGTTGATCTTGACCGCTTCCTTGACTTGGCGGATGATCTCCCAGTCCGCTTGGCCGGTGTACATCTGCTTGGCGGTGCGGCCGTGTACGGCAACGGAAACCGCGCCCGCCTGTTCCGCGATCTTGGCGATCTCGACGGCGTTGATCATCTCGTCATCCCAGCCTTTGCGGAATTTGACGGTGACCGGCTTGTTGCCGGCCGCCTTGACGACCGTCTCGATCACTTGGCCCGCGTAGTCCGGGTCGCGCATCAGAGCCGCGCCGGAGCCCGCCTTGTGGACTTTGTTCGCCGGGCAGCCCATGTTGATGTCGATGATCGCCGCCGCCGTCGACGAAACGAGTTCGGCGGAGACTTTCATCGATTCGAGGTCGCAGCCGACCAGTTGCATCGAGACCGGCTTCTCCTCCTCCAGAATCGTCAGCATGCCGCGCGTCTTCTGGTTGCCGTGTTGCAGCGCTTTGGTCGCGACCATCTCCGCGCAGACCAAACCTGCGCCCATCTCTTTCGCCAACACGCGAAACGACGGGTTGCACACCCCCGCCATCGGGGCGAGAATGACGTTGTTTTCCAATTCCACGTTGCCGTATTTCAGCATCGCTTTGCACCTCCCAAGTGTGTCCGTTTGTTGTTCCTTTATCTCATGCGAAAAACACAGGGTCGGGTGGCCGAACCTGTGTCTCGCTCTCATACGTATTTCCCATCATACCACTGCCGACGGTGTTTGCTCAAGCGCCAAATGTTGACTAGACGACCGTTTCACCGCGCAGCTCTTGTTCCGTGACGCCGAGCACTTCGTTGATCGAACGCATCAGCTCCTGCGAAGGTTCGCGGGTGCCGCGCTCCACCGCACCGACGATGGCGATCGAGACGTGCAGCCGATCGGCCAACTCTTGCTGGGTGAGGTTCTTCAACTTTCGGTAGGCTCGCAGTCGTTTGCCAATAGTGTCTGACATAGGAATACCCCTTCCTTTCCGTCCACTTGATTGGCCATGTCCGACACGGTTCTCCGCGTAACCGGGTTTACGACCTCCCCGGCGATGTCTGCGAGTGGTACTAAGACGAAAGCGCGTTCACTCATACGAGGATGTGGTAAGGTCAATTCCGCCGTGTCCATGACCTGCTGATCCATGAGCAGGATGTCTATATCTAATGTACGAGGTCCCCAGCGGATATCCCTTTGTCGACCGAGGTCTAGTTCTGTAGAATGAGTGACTTTGTGCAACTTTTTCGGTTCAAGCGAGGTTTTGACTTCGACGCACAGGTTGAGAAACGCCGCTTGGTCGGTGTAGCCCCACGGTTCGGTCTCGTAGACGGGCGAGACGCGGGTGACGCGGATCGCCGGGTGTTCGTCGAGCTTCGCGATGGCGGTCCGCAGGTTGCCGAGGCGGTCGCCGATGTTCGAGCCCAGCGACAAGTAGGCGGTGGCGGACAGCGAACCTTTTTCCGAATCGTTTTGGGAAAAAGGGTTCGTGGGGATCGGGCGGGGTGCTGCTTCGATGTTCCGGTTAGCCACGAGCGGGTCTCTCACGGTAGATTTCGACGGCGACGCCTGCGAGGTGGCCGGGGATCGGCGGGTTGGGTTTGTTCAGTTTGACGCGGAGAGCTTCGACGAGCGGGAAGCGGTCGAAAAGCTTGGCGGCGATGCGCTCGGCGAGGGTTTCGATCAGTTGGACGGGCACGCTCTCCATGATCGCCTTGACCTCCTCGTAGGCTTCGGCGTAGTTGACCGTCTTGGCGAGGTCGTCCGTAACGCCTGCAGGTTGCAGTTCGATGCGAAGTTGCACGTCGACGGTGAAGAGTTGGCCAAGGCGGTTCTCTTCTGGGAGTGCGCCGTGGTAGGCGTAGAATTCCATGCCGTTGATGTGAATGGTGTCCATAGGGGAAAATCCTTTCTCTTCTATATGTAGGTTACAGTTCGATCCGCATCATGGCATCGGTCATTCTAGCCACGCGGCCCATTTCCTTTACGTCATGCACGCGCACCATGTTCGCGCCCTTGGCGATGCCGAAGGCGACGGTCGCTGCGGTGCCTTCGAGACGCTGGTCGACGGGCAGGTTCAAGGCGTTGCCGATCATCGACTTGCGCGAGGTGGCGAGGAGCATCGGGTAGCCGAGGGTGGTCAGTTGGTCGAGGTGCTTCATGACGTAGAGATTCTGCTCGTGCGTTTTGCCAAAGCCGATGCCCGGATCGATCCAGATGTGTTCGTCGGGGACGCCCGCATTCTTGACGAGGGCGATGCAGTCCTCAAGATCGCGCAGGACGGTCGGCATGACGTCTTTTTCCGCAGGGGTTTCGCGGTTGTGCATCAAAATGATCGGGACGTGGAGACGGGCACAGGTGGCGGCCATCTCCGAGTCTTTTTTGCATCCCCAAATGTCGTTGATGATATGCGCGCCGGCGCGGATGGCGGCTTCGGCGACGCTGGCTTTGTAGGTGTCGATGGAGAGCGGGGTGTCGATCTCGCGAGCGAGGCGTTCGATGACGGGGACGACGCGCTTGATCTCCTCTTCTGCGGAGATCTCCTCATGCCCCGGCCGCGTCGACTCCCCGCCGATGTCGATCACGTCTGCGCCGTCGGCGACCATCTGCTTGGCATGGGCGACGGCACGGTCAAGATCGGTCCACTGCCCGCCGTCGGAGAAGGAGTCGGGCGTGACGTTGAGGATGCCCATGAGCAGCGTGCGGTCTTGGTGTTTGCTTGTATGTAAAAGGGTTCGTTGTGTGGTCATGTGGGTGCTTCCCTCCTTGGGTTGGTTCTATTATAGCAAACAGAAGAGCACCTGCTTTCGCCGAGAGGACGAAAACAGGTGCTCTTTTTCAAGAATCCGCTCTTATTCGAATTGGAACAGCGGAGTCGACAGGTAGCGCTCGCCGGTGGACGGAGCGACGGTCAGGACTTTCTTTCCCTTGCCGAGCTTCTTCGCGACTTGGAGCGCCGCGTAGACGTTGGCGCCGGTGGAGATGCCGACGAGAACGCCTTCGTCCTTCGCCAGTTGGCGGGAGATCTCGAAGGCGATGTCGTTGTCCACTTGAATCACTTCGTCATAGACTTCGGTGTTCAGCACGGTCGGCACGAAACCTGCGCCCAACCCTTGCAGTTTATGCGGGCCGGGCTGACCACCGGACAAGATCGCGGAAGTGGCCGGCTCTACCGCGTAAACGGTGACGTCCTTGCCGTATTTCTCACGCAGCGCTTCGCCGACACCGGTGATCGTGCCGCCTGTGCCGATCCCTGCGACAAAAGCATCGAGGCCGCCCATTGCATCCGCCGCCTCCACTACTTCGCGACCGGTGGTCTCGCGGTGGATCTTCGGGTTCGCCGGGTTGTCGAACTGTTGCGGCATGAACCAAGACGGGTTCTCCTCCAACAGTTCGTTCGCTTTCTTGATCGCGCCATTCATGCCGTCCGCGCCGGGGGTGAGGATCAGTTCCGCGCCGTAAGCTTTCAGCAGGTTGCGGCGCTCCATCGACATGGTGTCCGGCATGACGATGACCACCTTGTAGCCTTTGGCAGCCGCCACCATCGACAGGCCGATGCCGGTGTTGCCCGAGGTCGGCTCGACGATCGTGTCGCCCGGTTTGATCTTGCCCGCCTTCTCCGCTTCGACGATCATCGAGTAGCCGATGCGGTCTTTGACGGAACCGCCCGGGTTGAACGATTCCAGTTTCAGGTAAATCTCTGCGTCTTCCGGTCCTGCGATCGTGTTCAGTTTGACGATCGGAGTTTCGCCGATCAGTTCAGCAATGTTGTTCGCCACACGCATGGGAAAATGCCTCCTTCTATATAAAGCCGAGTAATATTATTGGTATTACAGTATATGTACAGTGTAAAGCGAAATGACCTGAGCGTCAACCCCAACTTTACCCATTTTGCACGCGATCGAGCACGCCGCGCAGGTCTTCTTCGGTGAAATGATACTTCTCGTTGCAGAAGTGGCAGACGAGCTCCGCCTGCTTATCCTCTTCGATGATGTCGGAGATCTCCTTGGCTCCGATCGTCATCAGGCCGCGCTCGAACCGGTCGCGGGAGCAGTCGCACTCGAAGCCGACCGGCACTTTTTCATGAAATTTCACCTGACCGGGGATCAGGCCGTTCAGGATCTCTTCCGGCGTTTTGCCTTGTTCCAACAGCGACGTGATGTGCGGGAACTGGCGGATCTGGTCTTCGATGTAGGCGATGTCTTCCTCCTCCACGCCCGGCAACAGCTGGATCATGAAGCCGCCCGCTTGGCGCACCGTCTGGTCTTTGTTGACGAGCACGCCGAGGCCGAGGGCGGTCGGCACCTGTTCGGACTGGGCGAAGTAGTACAGGAAGTCGTCGCCGATCTCGCCGGTCGCCAGCGGGGTCGAGCCGATGTAGGGCTCCTTCATCCCGAGGTCTTTGATCACGTACAGGTAGCCTTGGCCGACCCCTTCGCCTACGTCCAGCTTCTCGACGTCGCCGAAGACGATGCCGTCTTTGGGCGGCAGTTCGACGAGCGGGTTCTCGACATAGCCGCGCACGTGCGCTTGTGCGTCTGCGGTGACGATGACGCGCCCGAGCGGGCCGTTGCCGTCGACGCGAAGGGTGACTTTTTCGTTTCCTTTGAGTGTGACGCCCATCATCGCGCCCATCGTCGCCAAGCGGCCGAGCGCCGCGCTCGCCAAGGCCAAGCAGCCGTGCCGCTCCGACAGCTCGCGAACCAGTTCGGTGGTGATGCAGGCAAATGCGCGCAGTTTGCCGTTCAGTGCGGTGCCGCGCACCAAGTAGTCGTTCATGTGAATCCTCCTCTATGTAGCTCCGGCCCCGTTTCGCACCGGTACTTATGTAAGCCATAACCTCTATGTTAGCATGTTCTTCCTATGGATGGTACTATACCCCTTTTGCACGCCCGCGCATAAGGTAGGGGAAGATGCCTAGGTGTACGGGAGGGATCGACATGCAAGACATGAGGTTGGGGCTGATGACGACCGATTTGCCGAAGGTCGGTACGGACGAGTCGATAAGCGCTCTTACGTGGCAGGTACTGGCGGAGGAAGGGGCGGCGAGCGGAATGCTTGTCTCTTTATTCGCACCGTCGGGCGTCGATGTTCGGCATCGAACGTTCGAGGGCTTCGCATGGGACGAGGAAAAAGGGTGGGTGGAGACGAGCGGCCCTCTGCCTGCCGTCGTGGTCGACAACGTATTCCTGCGCATCGCCCGCCACGACAAACGCTACGCTCGGCAGAAAAAGGAGCTGCAACAGGCGGGCATCACCTTCCTCAATCCGCGCTTCGTCGACAAATGGGCGGCGACGCAAGCGTTGGAGCAAGCAGAAGCCTTGCGCCCGCATCTGCCGAAAACGGTGTTGCTCGAACGACCCGAGGAGGTGGAAGCGTGGCTGTCCCACACCACGAACCTTTTTCTGAAACCGGTTCGCGGGTCGGGGGGCTTGGGCGTGCTCTGCGTGTCGCGAGCGGATCACGACCAGTTCTTCCTCGCAGGGGCCGGGCGGACGCGCAAAGTGTCACGGGCGGATCTCCGCTATCGGGTGCGGGATGCGCTGCGGAGATCACGACACCTTTTGCAAAAAGGGGTGTCTTTAGTGGAAGTCGACGGGCACAAAGTCGATCTGCGCGTCGTGGTGTACCGCGATGAGCAGGGCCTGTGGCAGCCGATCGCCACCGTCCCCCGCTTGGGGCGCAAAGGGCGGGCGGTCACCAACCTCGCGCGCGGCGGGAAGGTGCGGACGTATGCGTGGTTGGCGAGTCGGATGCGGCGACAAGGGGTGCGGGTGCCCGTCCAAGCGGAGGTGGAGCGCGTGGCGTTGCGGGCGGCGGAGGCGGTGACGAAGCTGCGGCCGACGCTTTCGTATCTCGGCATCGACATCGGGCTCGATGCGTCGGGCGGGCTGTGGGTGCTCGACATCAACCCGCGTCCGGGGCGCAAGGTGCTGTCGTTGGAAGATCGGCGGCTGGCGTATCGGTGCTTGGTCGGGTTTGCGAAACGGTTGATGAAGGAAGATTCCCGGTTGTGATATACTGGAAGTCGGAAAACACACGTTCGGAAAAAGGGGAGGTGGCGAGCTCGAATGGAGCGGGAACGGACGATTTTGCATCTGGATATGGACGCGTTTTTCGCGGCGGTGGAGCAGCGGGATCGACCGGAGCTGCGCGGGCGGCCGGTGATCATCGGGGGGCTGGATGCGCGGGGCGTGGTGTCTACCTGCTCCTACGAGGCGCGGCGCTACGGCGTCCATTCGGCGATGCCGACGGCGCAGGCGCACAGGCTCTGCCCCGACGGGGTGTTCGTGCACCCCGACCACCGCAAGTATTCGCAAGTGTCCCGTCAGATGTTTGCGATCCTGGCGCGGTATACGCCGTTGATCGAGGGTTTGTCGGTGGATGAGGCGTTTCTCGACATGACCGGCGCGGAGAAGTTGTTCGGCGACGGGGTGACGGTGGCGCGGCGGATCAAGCGGGAGATTCAAGAGGAGCTGGGGCTGACGGCATCGGTCGGCGTGGCGTACAACAAGTTCCTCGCGAAGCTGGCGTCCGACATGGACAAGCCGGACGGATTGGTCGTGATTCGTCCCGAGGATCTGGTGACGCGGGTGCATCCGTTGCCTGTGTCGCGGCTGTGGGGCGTGGGCAAGAAGAGCGCCGAGCAGTTGGATCGCTTGGGGTTGAAGACGGTCGGCGATGTGGCGCGGATGGATGTGGCGAGGATGCGGCGGTACTTGGGGTCGTTGGCCGACCATCTCTATCAGTTGGCGCACGGGCGGGACGAGCGTCCCGTCGAGCCGCATCACGAGGCGAAGTCGGTCGGGCAGGAGACGACGTTTGCCACCGATGTGCGGGAGGTGGCGTTTCTGGAGCGGACGCTGTTGGCGCAGGTGGAGACGGTGGCGCGGCGGATGCGGCGCAAGGGGTTCGCAGGGCGCACGGTGACGTTGAAGTTGCGCTATGCCCCGTTTCGCACGATCACGCGCAGCAAAACGCTCGCCAAGCCGACGGCGTTGGAGTCGACGATGTATGAGACGGTGAAGAACCTTCTGGCCGGCTGTCAGTTGTGGCCGGGCGATGCGATTCGCCTGATCGGGATGTCGATGAGCCAGTTCTCGGCGGCGGACGAGGAGCAGGAGCATGTGGAGCAGTTGTCGTTGTTCGCAGAGGAGACGGCGGGGCCGGCTCCCGATTCGCCGAAACAGCAGGAGTTGGCGAAGGCGATCGACGCGCTGAAGGATAAATTCGGGGAGAAGGCGATCACCCGCGCACGGTTGGTCGACCGCAAGGAGAAGCCGCACTGAGACGTCGTTTGAGGGCGTGACGGGCGGCTTTTTTCACAGGTTTGAAAAATTTTTCGTGCCAAGCTGTCACAAAATCGCTCGCGGCGGGTTCATAAGAGTGAAACGCAGCGAGAGGAGGATGGAAATGGAGGGGATCGCAACGATGAGCGAGCATCCCGTGACGCCACCGACATTTCAGCACGTGTTTCGCGCGTATTACCCGCAGGTGGTGCGACAGGTGTTGCGCATCTTGGGCGATGCGGCGGCGGCTGAAGATGTGGCGCAAGACGTGTTCCTGCAGCTGTATGACCAAGAATGGCGGACGATCGACAACGTCGGCGGCTGGCTGCATCAGGCCAGCATCTACGCGGCGTACAAGTATGTGCGCAGCGAGCGACGGCGTTCGTCCCGCGATGAGCGAGGCGCCGAACCCGGCCCGTCGGTGGAGCCGTCGACCGAGGAGCGCTGGCTGCAACAAGAGGAGATCACGGCGGTGCGCGAGGCGCTGACCGATCTGGGCGAGCGCGATCGCGCCCTTCTGTTATTGAAATATGCCGGGTACGGCTACCGCGAACTGGCGGAGATCACGCAGGTGGAAAGCGGATCGGTGGGCACGTTGCTGGCTCGCGCGCGGAAGAAGTTTCGCGACCTGTACCAACGAAGAAGGGGGATGGAGTCATGACCTGTCCGCAGGAGATGCGCATCGAAGCCTATCTGGACAATGAACTGTCCCGCGAGGAACGCAAGGAACTGGCGCGGCATTTGGAAACCTGCTCGCACTGCCAACGGTCGCTCGCCGAGGCGAAGCGGCTGAGCGAGTGGGTGGAGGAAGCGCTGGGTGAGAGTATCGCGGAGGCAGAGCGGTATGAAGTGGATGTGAACGCGGCGTGGAGTCGGATGGAAGCCACGCTGGCCACCCGGGAGCAAGGGCGTGAGGAAGAGGTTGCGCTTGTGACGCAGCTTCCGACGAATGCCCATGCGAACGAAACGATGACAACCGAACAAGAGATGGAAGGGAGATGGACGAAGATGATGAAACGCAATTGGCGCTGGCTGGCCGGAACGGCGGCGGCCGCAGTCATGATCTCGACCTTTACAATTCCGCAGGTGCAAGCGGCGGCGAGCGACCTGCTCTCGATCTTCCGCGTGGACAAAATCGAGATGGTCAAACTGACCGAACAGGACCTGAGGGACCTTGAAAACTGGATCAGCACCGGTTCGCCGGGCAAGCAGGAGATCAAGGGCTTGGGGACCGCGTGGATCGACGAAGGGCGCTCCGACAACTATTTTGAAACGCAACAGGCGGCGGAGCAGGCCGGCTATCACGTGCCGTCCGCGCCGAACGGGTATGCGTTGGACGGGATTTCGATTCATGACGGCTTCACGTTGAACCTGAAGCTCGACACGGAGAAGTCGAACAAACTGCTGAAGCAGTTCGGAGCGGATGTACAATTCGATCCGAAGCTGAACCAGAAGCAATTCTCCGTCACGTTCCCTCAGGATCTGCACGCCGGCTTCAACTCGGCGGATAGCACGCGCCGGGTCGACCTCGACATCGTCGACGCGCCGCAAATCCACGTGCCGGCCGACGTCGACCTCGACCAACTGCGCAACACGGTGCTCAAACTGCCGTTCCTGCCGGAGCAGGTAGCTCAACAGTTGGCGAACATCGAAGACTGGCAGACGACGATGCCGGTTCCTTATGTGGCAAACGGGCGCGACTCGTTTGAGGAAGTGCAGGTCAACGGCGTGGAGGGCCTGTTTGTCGAAGCGAAGCAACAGCCCGGTCACGGGATGCTGATGTGGCAGGAAGAAGGCAAGCTGTACCGCTTGGAACTGAATGCCCACCACGAGCAGAACCTCGATACCCAACAACTTTTGCTCTCCTTCGCGAAGCTGTACGACCGCTAAGCGAAGATTGACGAGCCGGAAACCAACCACCGATTACGTACCGATAGCAAAGAGCCGCCCGTTCAGGGTGTGCTCTTCTGCTGTTTCAAAGGAAGGGGATCACTCGACATGTCCGAGATGGTGATCGAAACATGGGGACTGACCAAGCAATATGAGGGTCGCGGCGGCTTCCGCGACATCACGTTGCAAGTGCCGCGCGGTATCGTGTATGGCTTTTTGGGGCCGAACGGGGCCGGCAAGAGTACATTTGTCCGCACGATGTTGGGGCTGTTGCACCCGACGGGCGGACGGGCGCAGATGCTCGGACGGCCGATCGGCGACCCGGAAGCGCGGCGCAAGGTCGGGTATCTGCCGGAGTTGTTCCGCTACCAGGACTGGCTGACGGGGCGGCAACTGTTGGAGATGCACGCCTCTTTGGCGGGCGTAGCGCGAACGGAGCGCAAGCGACGGATCGACACGCTGTTGGAGCGCGTCGGACTGAGTGGGCGCGAGGGAGAGAAGATCAAGGGCTACAGCAAAGGCATGCAACAGCGCATCGGGCTGGCTTGTGCGCTGCTCGCCGATCCCGATCTGATCTTCCTCGACGAGCCGACTTCGGCGCTCGATCCGATCGGGCGGCGCGATGTGCGCGACTTGATCGTCGAGTTGCGGGAACAGGGCAAGACGATTTTTCTCAATTCCCATCTGCTGAACGAAGTGGAGAGCGTCTGCGATCAGGTGGCGATCATTCACCGAAGCGACATGATCGTGCAGGGGGACTGGCGGCGCTTGTCCGATGTGCATACGCAGGTGGTCGTGCGGGCCACCGGGTTGACCGAAGCGGTGTGGCAACAGTTGTCCTCGCTCGTGTTGCAGGCGCAACCGATGGATGAGGCGGGAAGTGTCGCCGATACAGAGGCGCCGACGCGCTGGATGGTGCAGGTGGAACGGGAGGAGAGCCTGCCTTTGCTGGTTCAGCGGCTGAGTGAGCTGGGCGTGCTGCTCTATGAACTGACGCCGCAGCAGCCGCACTTGGAAGACGTGTTCCTGCACTGGGTGCAGGGAAAGGAGGGACAGCCCCATGTGGACGATCGCCAAGTTGTCCTGTAGAGAGGTGCTTTCCAAGCGGATTTTTCTGATCACGATCTTGATGACGCTGGCGTTTCTGCTCTTTTACGGCGTGGCCACTCACTACGGCTCGCGGGAGTTCGCCGAAGAGCTGCAACAACGAGGCGGGTCGGGTGGTGTACAGATGGAACGTGCGTTTGTTTCGACGCAGTTGTTGGGGGTGGGGTTGTATTTTGCTTCCTTCATCACGGCGCTGTTGTCGATCCTCGCTTGCGTCGGAGCGGTATCGGGCGAGATCGAGAGCCACCAGATCGACACGATCCTGGCGCGTCCGTTGCGGCGGCGCGATGTGATCTTCGGCAAGTATCTCGGGTTTGGCGGGTTGCTTGTGATCTATGCCTTGGGGCTGTTTGCCGGCATCCTGTTGATCAACCAGACGCTCGGCGGCGTGTTGCAACTGAGCCTTCACCTGTCGCAAATCGTCGGGGCGGCCGCTTTATTTGCTATGCAACCGCTCGTGCTGGTCGCAGCGGCGCTCTGGCTCTCGTCGCGGATGACGACGATCAACGGCGGCGTGATCCTGATCATCCTCTACGGCATCGGGTTTATCGGCGGGTTTGTCGAGCAGTTGGGCGTCTTGCTGAACAACAACGCGCTGGTCAACAGCGGCATCGTCACTTCGCTGATCTTCCCGCTCGACTCGCTGTTTCGCAAGATGACGCTCACCCTGTTCGATGCGCCGAGCGACCCGTTCTCGTTCGCCGCGCAGGGGCTGTTCGGTTCGCTCTCCGCTCCTAGCGGCCTGATGATCGGGTATGCGCTGCTCTATGGCGCGGTCATGCTGTTGCTCGCCTTTCGTCAGTTCGCCAAACGGGATCTGTAAGCGGCGGAATCGACAAGTCTCACTGAAGCGATTCTCTCTTTAGCATAATTTTTACGAACTTTTCGCTAAAAAAGTAACGCCACTTCCTACCTAATCTAGTATAATAGTGTCGAAATCACGCATTTTTTCCTAGATTAGGGGGACACATTAGATGAAACGCAAAGGCACCAAATTCGGCGCGCTGGCCGTAGCCGCGTCGCTGGTCACTTCTCTGTACGGTTCTCAGGCGTTCGCAGCGGATAACACCGCGAAGAACACCGCTGTTGATGTCGTGATGAAATCGGATATCGCATTGGCACAAGAAAAAGGGGCGATCGTCGGCTACCCGAACGACACCTCGCTCCATGCAGATAAGCTGGTGACCCGTGCCGAGTTGGTCACGATGATCGACCGCGCGGCGAACCTGCAAGACGTAAAAGTGAAGCAAGCATACTTCTCCGACCTCGTCGGCTGGGAAGCGCAAGCGGTGAACAACGCCGCGGCGATCGGTCTGATCAAGGGCGACGGCCACGGCCATTTCCAACCGAACCGCAACGTCACTCGTGAAGAGCTGGCGGTGATCGTCGTCGGCGCACTGACCGGCGGCGAAGCACCGGTCGCGAACGAGAAAGTCCTGAACTACTTCCAAGACGCGGACAAGATCTCCGACTGGGCACGCCCGTATGTCGCGTACGCAGCGATCGCCGGTCTGTTCGGCCCGACCGCGAGCGGTGAGTTCAACCCGCAAGCGCCGGTTACCCGCAGCGAAGCGGCGACCGCGCTGAAGCCGGTTCTGTTCGACGTGATCGACGTGCTCTCCACCAACGACATCCACGGCAACATCGAAGTCGGCTTCGACAAGCGCGTCAACAAGGACGAAGGCGGCATGGAAACGATCGGCGGCATCGTCAACGACTTCCGTCAAGTCAACTCCGACGGCGTCATCGTCGTCGACGGCGGCGACGAATGGCAAGGTACCCTGATCTCCAACACCGTCAACGGCGAATCGGTCATCAAGACGATGGACGAGATCCAATACGACGCGGGCGCGATCGGCAACCACGAGTTTGACTTCGGCCGCGACGTGCTGATCGACAACATCGAGAAAGCGACCTTCCCGATCATGGGCGCGAACATCATCGATGACGCGACCGGCGAGCGCGTGGAGTGGGCGAAACCGTACACCATCGTCGAGCGCGACGGCTTGAAGATCGGCATCATCGGTTTCGCGACTCCGGAGACGGCGACGACCACCAAGTACGACAACATCAAGGGCCTGACCTTCGCCGACCCGGTTCCGCTGGCGAAAGAACTGTCCGCCGAACTGCGCGAACAAGGCTGCGACATCGTCATCGTTACTTCTCACCTGCCGGGTGAGCAAGAAGCCGAAACCGACAAGATCATGGGCGCACTGACCGAGCTGGCGAACGGCACCGGCAACGGTACCCTCGACGCGATCATCGGCGGTCACTCCCACATGCGCGTCGCGGGCATCGTCAACGGCATCCCGGTTGTCGAAGCGTCCCAATGGACTTGGGCGCTGGGTCACATCCAACTCTTCGTGGACAAAGACACCCAGAAGGTCGTCTCCTCCAACGCGGAACTGCTCGACACCTACACCGACCTGACCTCCGCGAACACCGAAGTGCGCGACATCGTCA
>DASTWJ010000142.1:0-8670 GCA_035776695.1 Bacilli bacterium | reverse complement strand
CGGTCTGCTGATCGGCTCCTACAACCTGATGATTGAAGAGTATGTCTCTGGTGTCTACCATATGGCGTCGTGGGGGATGAGTGCCCTGTATGTGGCAGAAGGTTTGGTCTCCGCCTGCTTGGGGATCTGGATGGCCAACCGCAAATTTTTCTTCAAAAGAATCTCTTCTTATGGCATCATGTACGCGATGATCGGTGTCAGTTGGGTGTTGTTCGGTCTTTCCCGAAATTTGTTTGAGGGTGCCATCTGTTTGATTCTTTTCGCGCTGTTCTCTGCGTTTACCGCACCGTATGAGCGGATCACCATGCAGCAGGAAGTTCCGACTGAGACTCGTGGTCGCGTTTTTGGCCTGTGGACAACTGTGGCGATGAGCGCTCTCCAAGTTGGTGCCTTCTTCACGGGTATCATCATTTCGGCGGTCGGTTTGACGTATGTACCGCTTGTGATCGGCGGGATTCAAATGATGTTCGGCCTCCTGTTTCTGCTCTTCGTTCGTCGCACCGACCGCAACCCGTTGCAGATGAACAGCAGTCAAGTGGTGTGATGAGCATGAGCGTACCTCGCAGAGAACAGATTGACCCTGTCTATCGCTGGAATTTGAGCCCCTTGTTTCCTTCCATGCGGGAGTGGGAGCGCGGAATGACCCGGGTAGAAGAACTTCTTCCGCAAGTCGAAGCGTTTCGAGGACGATTGGAAGAATCCGCAATCACTCTATGCGCAGCTTTTGAATACAAAGACCGAATCGAAAAGTCCTTGCAAGCCGTTTATTATTATGCGCGGATGCGTTCCGCTGAGGACCTAACAGATGATGTGTGGCGCGGTTGTGTCGATCGCGCGTCATCCCTCGCGGCTGAGGTCTTGACCGCCGTTTCCTTCGTTAAGCCGGAGATCCTCTCGATGTCACCGGGCAGCCTAGAGACCTTTTTTGACCAGCATGAACCGCTTCGCTTGTACCGAAAGACGGTTGAGCGAATCATGAGGCTGAAAGCTCACGTACAGGAACCGGCAATCGAGCGGATGTTGGCCGGTGTGGCCCCTTGGGCGGAGGTCGGAACTTCCGGGCATTCTCTATTGTTGTATGCGGATCTTACGTTTGAGCCTGTTACTGATGCGGAAGGACGAGAACATCCTGTCAACGAATTCTCGTTTCGTCGGTTGCTCGAAAGTGCGGATCGACAGTTGCGTCAAAGGGCTTGCCACTCTCTGCTAGGCACTTATCATGGTGTGAAGCATACATTGAGTGAGTTATTCAAAGCAAATGTGAAGAAACAAGCGTTTTACAGCCAAGTACGAGGCTATTCCTCCTGTTTGGAACGGGCGTTGGATCTGGACGAGATTCCTCAGCCGGTCTATGAAACGATGCTACAGGGGGTTCATGAGGGAATCGAGGCCCTTCACGAATACTTGGAACTACGCAAATCGCAACTTGGTTTGGAAAAGTTAGAGTACTGTGATCTGTATGTCCCGTTGGTAAAGGACGTTGCCTTCAGCTTCTCCTACCAGGAAGCACAAGATTTGATCCTGGCTGCGATGGCTCCGCTTGGGGAGGACTATGTACGTAACATCCAACGGTGTTTTGATGAGCGATGGATCGATGTTTACCCCAATGCCGGAAAAAGCGGGGGAGCCAGAACGTATTCCGTCTATAGCTCGAATCCGTTCGTTCTCTTGAATTACAACGGGCAATTGGATGATCTGTTCACGTTGGCGCACGAGTTGGGACATGCGATGCATTTTGTCTATACGAACGCTGCCCAGCCCTATGTATATAGCAATGTCTCAGCCTTTGTCGGAGAGGTGGCGGCCATGGTGCATGAGCATTTGTTACTCCATTACTTACAGGCTACCATCCGAGACGAATCACAAACAAAAGTTCTGTTGCAACATGAGCTTGAACTTGGACGCGGCCTGTTTTTTCGTCAGGCAATGCTCGCAGAATTTGAATCCCGGATGTACGAGCTGCATCAGACGGAATCGTTGTCCGTGGAGCAAATGTGCACCGAGTATGGACATCTTCATAACCGATACTATGGCCCTTCTTTTCAAGTGGATGAGTGGGTCAAGATCGAGTGGGCGCGAATTCCGCAACTGTTCAAATCGTTCTATGTCTACAAATATGTCACCGGTTACACAGCAGCCGTGGTACTGGCCGAGCATGTCCTCATGGGTGGCTCGGAGGCGAGCGGACGCTTTCTCCGTTTGTTGTCGGATGGAAACCGAACCGATCCGATTGACCAGCTTCAACTCGCAGGAGTTGATTTGCTGAGCGTCGCACCGTACCGCAAAGCAATTCAATTATTTCGAAAGAGTTTGGAGCAACTCCTGTCATAAGCTTGCCCACCCCCGACTATACATCTACTAGTTCACAGCAACTTGAACTGGATGTAGAGGAGGGGCAGTGCCGGTGAGCAAGGAGCAACAACGCGGTTGGCAACGGTTGACCAACTGGCTGCGCGGACGGCAGCCGGAACCTCAAGAGCCGGACGAGATGGCGAAACTGCGCGCGGAGATCGAGCTGGCCCGCCAAGAGTGGGCGATCGCGCAGAAACATATCGACTACGTGTCCGAGCCGGAATTGATCGACCACGCGATTTACCACTTGGAGGCGGCGGAGCGCAAATACGGGTATTTGCTCCGGGAAGCGAAACAAAAATTCAGAGACAGCAACCGCCTCTACGAGCCCTCCCTGTAAACGGAAGGGCTCAGTTTTTGTATTTTTCTGATAAAATAGGACTTTTGATTTAGACTGATTTTCACCTTGTAACAAAATGGCAACAAAAAACATGTGCATATTTGAAGAATTTCATGCTATACTATGAAGTAACCAACCAAAGTTTAACATTTTGGATGGCCTCCCAGAGCGTTGGCACGACCTTGCCACCGCTCCATTGAGCACGGCGACCTAGATCGCCGTCTTTTTTTTGCCCAAAAGTCCTAGGTCGATCCGGGACAGCCTATCATATCTGCTCTCTCTCAGGCATAAAGTAGACAAGGAAGACAAGGAGGGACAGAGATGGCAGCGTGGCAAGTGATCGCCTACTTAATCGGTGCGGTTGTATTGATCTTTATCGTTTCGCAATTCCTGCGCGACCCCGGTCGGGCGCTGATGGGGCTGTTGCGCGGGGTGATCGTCGGCATCGTCGCCCTGTTTCTGATCAACGCCGTCGGACAAGCGTTCGGCTTCCACATCGCGATGAACCCGGTGACCGCTATTACGGCCGGCCTGCTCGGGTTGCCTGGCGTGGCGGCGATGGTCATCATCAAAGTGTGGCTGTTGTGAACCGTAACGCGAAAAACGCCTGTGTCAAGCGCATGAAGCGGATGACACGGGCGTTTTTTATGATGATGGCGGTGAATCTTTTCAGTTTCTGCTGTTAGACCGGTTCGCTCGCCCCGATTTCGGTTTGGACGTTAAACGTGTTCGAGTTCGTGACGCTTCCTTTGATCGTACCGGTCGTGCTGTTCAGGCATTGGTCAGCCGATGCGAACCAAAAGTAATGATCTTGCACGCGATCCGGGAAGTTGGCGCCAAAGAAGCCTTGGACGGAGATCGGAGCGGTATAGTTGACCGTTTCGATGCTCATCTGAGCCACGATGGAGACCAGTTTCTTGCTCATCGGCGGAACTTCGACGGTGACGGTCGAGGAGATGGTTTTGGTGCTCGTCGAGCTGCTGGATTGACCGGAAGTGGTGCTGACGTTGAAACTGGTTCCCGATTCAAAAATCCCTTCGATCTTGAAGGTCTCGGTAAAAGAGAGACCGGTCGTGCTTTCGCTCGACCAAGTTTGCGTGTCAGACCATTCTCCTTGAACGGTAATCGAGATTTGGGCGGACTCGTTGCTGTTGTTGATCGCATAGTTCGTCCCGAGGACGAGGCTCTGCGGCGGGGAGGAAGCTTGTTGCGTGTAGGTGAAATCGCCCAGCGTTTTGTAGCAAGGATGGCCATATGTCTGCGTGATGGCAGGCGTTACGGCATTGAAATAGGTCTCGCTGTTCACGCTGATGCCATCCGGAGTTTCCCCATACGTGTTCGCAAAGTAGGTGCGAACGCTGTCCGGGCTGGAGTTGAGAGCAGGCAGGTCATTAAAAGAAAGGGCTTCTTGAACGGGCATTTTACTTCCTCCTTAAATTTCGTTGAGAACCAACTTGTATTTCAATTATATATCCGCACATAATATGTGGCAAGCTATAATTTTTAGTATTTCTAATGATACCTTTATCAGTCGTTTAGATGATAGGATTAGACACCTGATTCGTTCGCACCAAATCCAGAACTTTTACATAAGCAGAGGTATATAAATCTTCCGAAAAGTTATACTGGAAGTCATAGACGAGCAAACGGAAAAGGTGGTGTTCGAGATGGAAAACGCAAGCGTAAGCGTCACCGGACCTGACAAAGATCGCGACCAAGAACACGCCGGGCTCGGCGGCGGAACCTGCATCGTCTGCACCGAGCCGAAGGAGCGCGGGATTCGCATATACGGGCAGTTTGTCTGCGAGGAATGCGAACGGGACATTGTCCGCACCGATGTGGAGGATGAGAAGTACCACTACTACATCGAGCGGATGAAGCAGATCTGGCTGGCAGCGATTTCGTAAGGAAAACAAAATAATTACGCAGAAGATCCCAAAAGAAGCTGTGGAGAACCTTCCATGGCTTTTCTGCTTTATCTCACCAAAACTCAAAATAAAATATGGTCTTACTCTTTGGCAGTAAGTGATAAACCCACAAATAATTACACGGATTGAAAAAAGTGTCATTTTTGTATTGACAGCACCTGGTGATTAATTTATAATCTCTGTAGTTGCGCAACGTAGTAGTGAAAAATTATTATTAGTGAGGTGTTTTAGTTTTGTTGAAAAAAATGCTTGTGACTACTTTGGCATTGACAGGTCTTATGACTTTGACCAATACGGGTGCAATGGCTTCTTCGGATGGACCGAACTACTCTGATGTAGGTGGTAGCGGTGCGGCAGTGTATCCGGGTTCGAGTGTTTCTGTCCGCCCTGGCGATATCTTGGTTACGGATAGTGTATCTTCCAATGGCTTTACAGGCCATGCGGGAATCGTGGTCGACTATAGCGGGAATGTTGTTTCCATTGCTGGATATGGGTACTACCCGAAAAAAACATCGATCTCGACTTGGTTTGGCAGTTATCCTGATGAAAAGGTAGTTCGTCTGAACGATACCGCTTCTGCTCAATCTGCTGCGAACTGGGCTTCAAGTTTTGTGATAAATCATTCCGATGTGCCCTATGGCATGTCTGACATCGGTGATCCTTATGACGAAACCTATTGCTCGAAAATCGTATGGGACGCCTACCAGTTCGGTGCAAATGTAACGCTTCCTTTCTACTACGATATGTTCTTTGCATACAACTTGGTTGCTCCTTACAGTCTGCTTGATGCGCCTAACTCCAACATTGTATTTTCGAACGCAGATTTCTAAGCTGAAAATGACCCCAATATGATAAAATCATATTGGGGTCATTTTATAAGGAGTGAGAAACACCTATGGCGTATGATTTACTCGCAAGTCTTACGATTTTGCTTTTACTGGTGATATGTATTTTCGCTTGTACAAAAATTGTGAAAAAAGGGAAGGGAAAAGGGGCTCAAGTCACATTGGTGGTGGCAACCCTCTTTCTTCTCGCGATTCCTATCTTTGGACATTCCGATCTCAACCGAGAACTGCAAGTAAAATACTTACTCAATCATTTGAATGGAATGGAAACGATGGCACCGGAATCCGACCAAAACGCTGTAGGTCAATTGGCTTCAGCAAAGAAACCTTTACTTATTCGTGACCTGCATGAGAATCGAATCTTGAATCAGGAGTCTTCCGATGAGTACTATGAGGTCGGACTCATGGCCAATGGGTCCTACTATGAAGTTACGATCGTCTGTTATAAGAACCCGCTCCCGTGGACCATTTTCGAGTCTTGGACGATCAACAAGGTGATGACCTCAGAACATTCGCTATAGAAACAAATAGGTTTTTTGGGAAGGTGCCTTTTTGTAAAGGCACCTTTTCCTTTCCGTAAACTGTCAAACTCTCACCCTTTTCCCGCTGGATACGAAGCTGACGGTTCGGTACAATCGACTATGTATGATCGCGGACGAACCAAAACGCAAGGCAATGGGGGGAGAAGGACATGAAGGGCATCACCCGATTTTCGATGAAAAATATCGGTCTTCTCTTCATCATCATGCTGCTGGTGCTGGGTGGCGGGTTCTACTCGGTGCAGTCGATGAAGATGGAGAACTTTCCGAATGTAGACATACCTTACTTGAGCGTGGTCACCGTCTATCCGGGCGCGACGCCCGCTCAGGTGCTGGCTGATGTCGGCCAGCCGATGGAGGCGCAGCTCTCCAATCTGAAAGGCTTGAAGAACCTCTACGTCACGTCACAGGCGAACGTCAGCTATGTGACGATGGAGTTTGAGATGAGCAAAGATATGGACACCGCCGAGCAGGAAGTGCAAAGCGCTCTGTCCAAAGTGTCGCTTCCCGACACGGCCCAAGACCCGGAGATGCGCAAGGAAGGACCGTCTGCCGAAGCGATCTACTCGTTTGTCGTCGACGGCGCAGGCGCACCGCAAGCCGAAGTGCAGGCGTTTGTCGAGGAGAAAATCCGGCCGCAACTCACCTCGCTTGACGGCGTTTCGAAGGTCGTCGTCGACGGCTCCGGGGAGAAAAAGGTCTCTGTCAAAGTCGACCCGGACAAGTTGAAGGAACACAACTTGACCCTCGATCAGGTCAAGCAAGCGCTGATCGCCAACAACATCTCCGCCCCGACGGGCGTAGTGACGATCGACGGCAAGACGATGAACGTGCAGGTCGGCCAGCAGTTGACTTCGCTGGAGGCGATCAAGAACGTCAACCTGATCCTCGTCGAGCAGGACATGTCCGGCATGACCGATACGTTCCAGACAATCGGCGAAGGCATGGGTCAACTGGGCGGCGCAGTCGGCGGCCTCGGCCGGTCTGTCGGCGTGCTGTCGAAGTCGCAGGAGCTGATGCAGACGGAGATCCGACTGATCTCCGCGCTCAACGGCCTCTCCGGTCAGTTGCTCGCCGACCAACAGCAGCTGGCCGGTCTGCAAGCGGCGGCGAAGCAAGACCCGCAAACCGCGGAAAACGCCGAAATGCAACAGCAGATCAAGACGCTGAAAGCCAAAATCCAAGCGGAAACAAAACAGATCACCGACCTGCAAGCGCAGTTGAAACAAGTGCAGGACGGCTTGCAAAAACTTGGCGTGGCGAACGACCAAGCGCTGAACGAGCTACAGAAGCAACAAGCGGACTCGACCGGCAAGCCCGACGCGGATAAGGCGCAGGTGGCGGTAAAGCTGACCACCTTGAAGTTGTCCGACATCGCCGACGTCACCTACGGTCTTGGCGACCAACAGTCGTTCACCCGCATAAACGGCAAGCCGGCGGTCGTCACCAACATCGTGCCGGCGGTCGGCGCAAACGTGGTGGAGATCGTCAAACAAGCACAGGAGAAGCTCGACGGCATCCATCTGCCGGACGGCTACACGCTGACCACAACCCAAGATCAGTCGGTCAAAGTGAAAAAATCGGTCTACTCCATGCTGCGCGAGGCGTTCTTCGGTGCGCTCTTGGCGGCGCTGGTCACGATGCTGTTCCTGCGCAACCTGCGGGCAACCGTCGTCGCCCTGCTCTCGATCCCGCTGTCGATCCTCGTCACGCTGATCGTGATGAAGTGGATGGACTACTCGCTGAACATGATGACGCTGGCGGGCATCGCCGTCGCCGTCGGGCGCGTCGTCGACGACTCGATCGTCGTGATCGAGAACCTCTACCGCCGCATTCTGCTGTCGCGGGCGGAGGAGCGCGACGATGAGTTCGTGCTGCAAGCGACGTCCGAAGTGGCGAAACCGATCACTTCGTCGACGATCACGACGATCGCCGTGTTCGGGCCGTTGGCGTTCGTGCCGGGCATCGTCGGCAAATTCTTCGCCCCGTTTGCGTGGAGCGTGGTGATCGCGCTGGCGTTCTCGCTCCTGATCGCGATCTCCATCGTGCCCCTGATGTCCAAGCTGTTCCTGTTGAAATTAAAACCTGCCGAGCACAAGGTCAACGCGATGCAAAGAGGCTATGCCAAGCTCCTGAACTGGTCGCTCGGCCACAAGACCATCGTCGTGCTGATCTGTCTAGCTCTGCTGGGGGGCACCGGCTTCCTCGTACCGCATGTACCGATGAACTTCTTCCCGCAGGAAAAGGTGCAGTCCTACGCCTTCTCCGCGGAACTGCCCGTCGGTTCGTCGCTGGACAAGTCGAACGAAGTAGCGCAGAAGATCGAGCAGGTGGTGCAGGACACGGGCGCGACGAAGTCTTACACCACCTCTGTCACCAAAGGCCGCGTCAACGTCCGCCTGACGCTACAAGACGGCGCGGACACCATCCTTTTTGAAAAGATGATGCGGGACGGAACCAAGAACCTCGGCGACGGGGTCGACACGGCGCTGCGCGGCATCGGCGGCGTGCCGGGCAACGGCGGGCTGATGATGGTGATCAACGGCGCCGACCTCGACACGTTGAAGCAGGCGTCCGAGGACCTGAAGCGCGAAGTCGAGAAAGTCCCCGGCCTCGCCGACGTGCAAACGAACGTCGAAGGGATGCGCCCGCAAGTCACCGTCAAC
>DASTWJ010000141.1:0-12080 GCA_035776695.1 Bacilli bacterium | reverse complement strand
CGCGCAACCGTTGCCGCAGAAGTTGTTCTATATCGGGCCGATGTTCCGCTATGAGCGTCCGCAGTCGGGTCGCTACCGGCAGTTCCACCAGTTCGGGGTGGAAGTGGTCGGCGTGAATGAGCCGAGTGTCGATGCGGAGATCATCGCGCTGGCGATGACGTTTTACAAGGAGCTCGGGCTGACCGGGCTGTCGCTGGAGATCAACTCGGTCGGGTCGCCGGCGTCGCGGGAGAACTACCGCACGGTGCTCCGCGAACACCTCGCACCGGTCAAGGAGCAGCTGTGCAAGGATTGCGCAAGCCGCTATGACCGCAACCCGATGCGGATTCTCGATTGCAAGAACGAGACGTGCAAGACGCTGACGGTGGGGGCGCCGGAGATGCTCAATCACTTGACGGAGGAGGATGCGACGCACTTCCAAGCGGTGTGCAAGCACCTCGATTCGTTCGGCATCGAGTACACGGTCAACCCGCGGATGGTGCGCGGTCTGGATTACTACACGCAGACGGCGTTCGAGATCATCGAGTCCGGCTCGACGATCGCCGGCGGCGGTCGCTACAACGGGCTGGTCGAAGAGGTCGGCGGGCCGGAGATGCCGGGCATCGGGTTTGCCGGCGGGTTGGAGCGCTGCTTGCTGGCGTTGCAGACGCAGCAGGTGGAGTTGCCGATTCAGCAGGGCATCGATGTCTTCCTCGTCGCGCTCGGCGAGGCGGCACAGCAGCGCACGGTGACGCTTCTGCAGGAGCTGCGCGTGGCCGGTCTGGTTGCCGACAAGGACTACCTCGGCAAGAGCATGAAGGCGCAGATGAAGGCGGCCGACCGTCAGCAGGCGCGTTTCGTGGTGATCTTGGGCGATGATGAGCTGGCGCAAGGCATCGCCAACGTGAAGAACATGGAGACGGGCGAACAATCGCCGGTCGCGTTGGATGCGTTGGAAGATACGTTGCTCGGGCAGGTACGAGCGTAGAGCGGAACTTGTAAAAAGAAGAGCGTGCATCTGACGGATCAGGTGCTCGCCACGAACTTTTTTCTAAAACGAGTGTTTAGAGGAGGAGCAGCACCATGAGCGAACAGTTTCAAGGACAGACGCTGCATCGCACGCATAAGGCGGGCGAGCTGCGCAAGGAGCAGATCGGCGAAAAGGTGGTCGTCACAGGTTGGGTGCAACGCCGTCGCGATCTCGGCAACTTGATTTTCATCGACTTGCGCGACCGTTCCGGCGTGCTGCAGGCGGTGTTTGAACCGCGCGAAGGGCAAGACCCGCAGTTGATGGAGCAAGGCAACAAGCTGCGCAGTGAGTTTGTCGTCGCGGTTGAAGGTACGGTCGCCGCTCGCGATGAGAAGGCGGTCAACCCGAAGATGGCGACCGGCGAGATCGAATTGCATGTGTCCAAGGTGGAGATTCTGAATGCGGCGAAGACCACGCCGTTCTACATTCAGGACAACGTGGATGTCGATGAGAACCTGCGCCTGAAGTATCGCTACCTCGACTTGCGCCGCCCGGAGATGCAGAAGATCTTCGGGCTGCGCTCGAAAGCGATCAAGTATCTGCGCGACTTCCTCGACGAGCAGGATTTCTTGGAAGTGGAAACGCCGATGCTTACCAAGTCGACGCCGGAGGGCGCGCGCGACTATCTGGTGCCGTCTCGCGTGCATCCGGGCGAGTTCTACGCGCTGCCGCAGTCGCCGCAGCTGTTCAAGCAGATGCTGATGGTGTCCGGTTTTGAGCGCTACTACCAAGTGGCCCGCTGCTTCCGCGACGAAGACTTGCGCGCCGACCGCCAGCCGGAGTTCACGCAGCTCGACATCGAGCAATCGTTCCTGTCGCTGGAAGACTTCCAGAACATGATGGAAGAGATGATGGTCGGCATGTTCCAGAAGACGCTCGGCGTCGAGATTCCCCGTCCGTTCCCGCGCATGACCTATGCGGAAGCGATGGCGCGTTACGGCTCCGACAAGCCGGACATCCGCTTCGGTCTGGAGTTGCAAGACCTGACCGAGACGGTGCGCGGTTGCGGGTTCAAGGTGTTCAACATGGCAATCGAGAACGGCGGGCAGGTCAAATGCGTGGTCGCACCGGGCTGTGCCTCTTACTCCCGCAAGCAGATCGACGAGTTGGAAGCGTTCGTCAAGCGCTACGGGGCCAAAGGCATGGCGTGGATCGCCGTGCAGGAGGAAGGCGTGAAGTCGCCGATCGCCAAGTTCTTCTCCGAAGAGGAGATGAACGCGATCCTTGCCAAAGCGGGCGCACAAAAAGGCGACCTGCTCCTGTTCGCCGCCGACACCAAAGGCGTGGTCGCCGACTCGCTCGGCGCGTTGCGCTTGAAGCTCGGCAAAGAGCTGAACCTGATCCCGGCAGGCGCGTTCAAGTTCCTGTGGGTCACCGAGTTCCCGCTGCTTGAGTTCGACGAAGACAACGGCCGCTACGTGGCGGCCCACCATCCGTTCACGATGCCGATGTGGGAAGACCTCGACAAGTTGGAAACCGACCCGGCGAGCGTCCGGGCACAGGCGTACGACTTGGCGTTGAACGGGTTTGAGATCGGCGGCGGCTCGATGCGGATCTTCCGCCGCGAGATTCAGGAGCGCATGTTCAAGGCGCTCGGCTTCTCGATGGAAGAGGCGTGGGAGGAGTTTGGCTTCCTGCTCGAAGCGTTCGAGTACGGCACCCCGCCGCACGGCGGCATCGCGTTCGGCCTTGACCGTCTGATCATGATCATGGCGAACCGCCTGTCCCTGCGCGACACGATCGCCTTCCCGAAAACGTCTTCCGCTTCCGACCTGCTGACCGACGCGCCGAGCCCGGTGACGGCGGTGCAGTTGGATCAGTTGCACATCGACCTCGCAGGCAAAGCGCTGCCGAAGCAAGAGGACGAAGTCCCGGTCGCCGACTCGACGGCGTCGAACAACTAGGACGAACGGAGCTTGTTTTACAAAATAAATTAGGTAAAAAGCACTATCCGAATTTTCTTGCAATTGGTGAATCGCCATGCTATGATGAGGTCAAAGCAATTCACCGATTGCTGTTACGAGGAACCCTGTGGTGTAGGTGATCGCTAGATGTTTTGATCCAACACTCACGACATCGGGAGGCTGTCACGTCTTGACGCGACGCGGAGGCCGCCGGCTATACGCCGAGGCGGAACCGCCGACCGCAAGCAGGCCACCCACCTGCTTAGGCAGGTTCAAAACCGCGGTGACACGGCATTTGCGGGGTTCCTTCACTCACCACACATGACAGAGACCGACTCTCTCGTTGAGGGTCGGTTTTTTGTTATGTTTTTTTCTAGCGAAATCAATAAAATTTAATAAATTCCGCTAGGTTTTATGATACGATAGATTGTGCTCTGACTATTTATTTCATAACGGAGGGGACCACATTTGAAGGGTTTCAGTAAAATGATGGCTGTCACGTTGGCACTGACCACCGTGTTCAGCCCGCTGACCGCTTCGGCCGCTACTTCTACCGCCAAAGCGACGGTGACATCGACGACTCAAGTGGCTTTCAAGGACCAAACGGCTTTAGCGAACTGGGCGGCCGATGCGTTCGCGAAAGCGAACTACGGTCAAAGCAACAACGACGGCACGTCGGGCACGCCGAGCGTTCCGAATCCGGTTCGCGTGCATCGGGACGTGGATGCGTTGATCGCTTCGGCGATTCTGAACGGCAACGAATCGCTCGACAGGGTCACCGGCGACCTGCTCTTGCCGACTTCTGGCGCGAACGGTTCGACGATCACATGGGCATCGAGTGCGGAGGATGTAATCCGACCGGATGGCAGCGTAACGCGTTTTGATGCTGAAAACCGTACGGTCACGCTGACGGCGACGGTGGCGAGAGGCTCTTACGAACAGACCAAGACGTTCGAAGTCACCGTCTTCGAAGCTCCGTTCGCTGTCCAATTGCTTTCGATCAACGACCTGCACGGCAAGATTGACCAGACGTACTATGAGGACACCGATGGGGATGGAGCCAAGGAAGCGCTGGGTCGTGCCGACTACTTCGCGACCTATCTGAAGCAGCGGGAAGCGACCAACCCGACCAACACGTTGATCGTCCACGCAGGAGATGCGGTCGGCGGTTCTTCGCCGGTGTCCGCCTTGTTCCAAGACGAGCCGACGATCGAGATTCTGGAGAACATCGGGTTTGACGTCGGCACGATCGGCAACCATGAGCTCGACGAAGGCACGACGGAGATGTTGCGCCTGATCAATGGCGGCGACCACCCGAACGGCACGGCGAACTATGACGGGATGAACTTCCCGCTGCTGGCGGCGAACGTGGTGTACAAAGACAGCGGCGAACCGGGGCTCCCGCCGGACGCGATCAAGACGGTGCGCGGGGAAAAAATCGGCTTCGTCGGGGTCGTGACCCGATCGGCGGCCGGTATGGTGATGCCGGCGGGCATTCAAGATCTCGAGTTCACCGACGAAGCGCCGGCTGTCAACCAAGCGGTAGCCGAGTTGAAAGCGCAAGGTGTCAAAGCGATCGTCGTGTTGGCGCATATGGATCTGACGCAAAACGGTGACGCCGTGGAAGGCGTGGCGGCTGACTTGGCCAATGATGTAGACGATGAAGTCGACGTGATTCTGGCGGCGCACAACCACAAGATCGCCAAAGGCTATGTCGACAACAAGCTGCTCGTCCAAGCGTACGAGTACGGCAAGGCGTTCGCGGACGTCGACCTCGAAATCGACCCGGCGACGCACGACATCGTCAGCAAAGACGCGGAAGTCGTCTACGTCAAGCAGGACGGCGTGACCCCGGATGCGGAAGTGTCCGCGATCCTCGACAAGTACGAAACGGCGATCGCGCCGACCTTGAACCAAGTGGTCGGCACGACGGCGATCCCGATGGTCGGCGGCTACACGAACACGGGCGACAATACGCTCGGTAACCTGATCGCCGACAGCATGAACGCGGCGATGAACTCCGACTTCGCGCTGATGAACGGCGGCGGCATCCGCGACACGCTGGATGCGGGCGACATCACGTGGAACGAGCTGTTCAACATCCTGCCGTTCAACAACCAGTTGATGACCTTCAAGATCAAAGGCAGCGACTTGGAATCGATCGTCAACGCTCAATTGTCCGTCCGTTACGGCCCGGACTTCAGCATCGCAGGCTTCAAGTACAAGTACAATTTCGCCACCGGTTTGGCGACCGACATCACCTTGCCGGACGGTTCGGCGATCGACCCGGACAAGACCTACACCTTGACCTGCAACAACTTCATGGGCACATCGACCTCTTCGAAATACAAAGCGATCTCCGATGCGGGCACCGATCCGCAAATGGGTCCGGAGGACCTCGAAGCATTGGTCGACTATGTGAAAAACTACAGCGGTACGCTCGACTACTCGAACTCGCTCGGCCGCATTCAATATGCGAACGCGCTGACGGCGACCAACTACACGGGGGCGACCGATACGCTGACCGTGACCGACCTGTTGCCGGGCAACATCGTCAAAGTCTACGACACCGCTTCGGATTCCACCCCGCTTGGCAGCGCAACGGTGGCGGACGGTGCGGACTTCGCGACGGTGACAGGCCTTGACCTCGGAGCCGATGCAGGCACGATCTACGTGACGAACACGGCGCTCGATCCGTATAGCCACCGGATGCAGGAAGGCCCGCGCTATGCCGCTTCCTACGAGGCGGAAGGAGCTGTGACCGACCCGCAACCGCAAGAGTCTCCCCTCTCCGTCGCCACGACCACTTTTACGGAAAGTGAGCAAAACGACGGCACGATCACCGGCTCCCAAGTGCTGACCTTGGCGCAAGGCACGTTGGCGGCCGACCTGTCCAAAGCGGACGTGACGGTCAACAACCTGCCTGCAGGTCTCGACTATGCCGTGACCCGCGATTCGGACACGCAATTCACCGTGAGCTTCTCGGGACAAGCGGCGGAACATCTGGCGCTCGACACCATCAGCGACGTCACGGTGACCGTGGCGCAGGCGAAGGTCACAGGGGCGACTGATGATGTCACCTCGGCATCTTTTGGCTTCTCGTTTGCCGACCCGACGGGCACGATCTCGATGGCGTATGCGCGACACATTCAGGCGCACGGCTACACGGGAAGCGTCACGGTTCACGGTGTGGTGACGGCAGACAACGCCGTCATCGGCAACGGCAAGCTGTCCACCTACATCCAAGATGAGACGGGCGGTTTGAACCTGTTTGACTTCTCGGCTTCGGCGTATCCCGACTTGAAGGCGGGCGACGAGGTGGAAGTGACGGGTACGTTGACCACCTACGGCAACTTGACGGAATTGAAGCCGAGCGATGCGTCTGCCGTTACGGTTTTGGCGCAAGGTCAACCGCTTCCGACTGCCAAGGCGATCAACATGTCCGCTTTGCTTGATCCCGTGGTTGCGGAGCCGTTGGAAGGCACGCTGGTGCAGGTACGCGGATTTGTGAACGGCATTTCCGACTCGAATGCAGGCGGCTTCTACAACATCACCTTGATCGATTCGAAGTTCAATTCCGTTACGCTTCGCGTTCCGGTGACGACGACGATCAAAGACGAACTGGCACTCGATACTTGGTATGACATCACGGGGATCGTCAACCAATATTACGACGACTACCAGCTGGTGATCCGTCAATCGGCCGATGCGGTGGCGGTGATCGATCAACCGGCAGCTCCGAGTTCGGTCGGCATGGAGCGGGACGCTGTCGTCCTGCGCGGCGTCGATGGGGACACGATCAAATTGGTGACGCCTGTGCTCGGGGCGGACAATGTGCGCTTCCTGAACATCGACACGCCGGAGACCGTCTATGAAGGCCAATCCCAAGGCGAACACGGCGAGGCGGCCAAGCACCAACTGGCGGAGTTCTTGCCGGAGGGCACGGAAATCACCTTGAAGTTCGGTGCGGAACCGCTCGACAAGTACGGCCGCCTGCTGGCGACCGTCGTGCGCAAGTCGGACGGGATGGATGTGAACTTGGAAATGCTGCGTCTCGGCTTGGCACCGACCTACTTCATCTACCCGAACCTGACCAACTTCGATGCCTACAGCGTCGCGGTAAAAGATGCGATGGACAACCAGCTCGGGATGTGGAACCCGGCCGATCCGGAGCTGACCCTGCCGTTCGTCTTCCGTCTGGAAGGGGCGGCGCCGACGAAGTTTGTCGGCAACTACGCAACGAAAGAGTATGTCCAGCCGGATCAATGGGCGACCGTTCCGCTGGAGCAACGCGTGTTCTTCTATGAGGAGCAAGAAGCGATCGATGCGGGTTACACGGCGAAAGCGGTCGACCCGACCGCTACGACGCTGATTTCCTCCTACGTGCTGATTGACGAGGCAACTCATCTGATTCACGGCATTCCGTACAACAGCGTACCGGTTGCGACGTTCAACCAATTCCTCGCCCCGGCGACCGGTGCGACGGTGAAGTTGGTCGCAGCGGACGGCGTGACCGAAGTGACGGACGGCTTCGTGGAAGACGGCGACCAAGTGATCGTGACCGCACAAGACGGTGTGAACGTCCAAGTATACGACGTGGAAGTGGCGGCTGCGCCGACCATCCCGGCGACCACCGGTCTTGCTGCGAACACCCTTGACACGATCGACGGGTACAAAGGCGGTCTGCAAAACGTGATCACGTGGACGGACAGTGCCGACGCAAGCGAGTTCGTGATCCTGCGCAACACGACCGACTCGGCGGATGGTGCGCAAGAAGTGGGGACGGTCGCACCCGGCGTGCAATCGTTCACCGATGCCACCCCGCAAGCGGGTGTCACCTACTACTACTGGGTCGCAGCTTCCGACGGCATTGGCAAAGTGATCGGTGACAGCGTATCCGTCACCACGGCCGAAGACCAGACGGCGGCGATGGTGCAGATCAACGAAGTCTACGGCGGCGGCGGGAACTCCGGCTCCGAGTTGAAAAATGACTTCGTGGAACTGTACAACCCGACCGAGCAAGCGATCTCGCTGGAAGGCTGGTCGCTGCAGTACAAAAGCTCGACCGGCTCGTGGCCGACAACCTCTTCCTATGCGATGAACTTGAGCGGCGCGATTCAGGCACACGGCTACTACCTGATCAAGTTGTCGGGCGGCAGCAACGGGACGACCGACCTACCGACGGCCGATGCGGAAGGAACCGTCGGTCTGGCTGCCACCTCCGGCAAGATCGCGCTGGTGAACCAAACGGCGCTGATTCAAGCGTTCGATGACGCTTCCGTCGTCGATTTCGTCGGCTACGGGTCGGCCAGCCATTACGAAGGCTCCGCTGCAGCCCCGGAGATCAGCGCGACCACAAGCGTACAGCGTGTGATCCTCGGCGGTGACACCAACGACAACGCGGCTGACTTCGAAGTCCTGAGCAACCCGACTCCGACCGGCAGCACCTCGGCCAACTGATTCTCGTTGGTCAACGATTCTCGAACCCTCCAAGAGCCCATTCTTGGAGGGTTCTTTGTCATCTTCCGCCGCTTTGTGGTATCATAATCCAGAATGAAAAACGGAAACGGAAAGAAGTGTGAGCCCCTGTGATCGAATTGAAAAGCAAAGACGAACTGGACGTCATTCGCGCAGCCGGACGCATCGTGGCCGAGTGTCACGAACAGATCGCCAAGATGATCCGCCCCGGCGTGACGACGATGGAGATCAACGAACTGGTCGACAGCTACATGCGAAGCAAAAACGCGATCCCGGCGCAGATCGACTACCACGGCTATCCCTATGCGACCTGCGCGTCGGTCAACGAAGTGATCTGCCACGGCATGCCCTCCGGCTACAAGCTCAAGGACGGCGACATCGTCACGATCGACATGGTCGCCCTGCTCGACGGCCTGCACGCCGACTCCGCGTGGAGCTATGCGGTCGGCAACGTCTCGGACGAAGCGCGGAAACTGCTCGACGTCACCCACGAATCCCTGTTCAAGGGCATCGAGAAATCGGTCGTCGGCAACCGCATCGGCGACATCTCCAACGCGATTCAAGTCTACGCGGAGGGCTTCGGCTACGGCGTGGTGCGCGACTACATCGGCCACGGCATCGGACGCAAGATGCACGAAGACCCGCAAGTGCCGCACTACGGCCCCGCCGGACGCGGCCCGCGCCTGCGCGAAGGCATGGTCTTCACCATCGAGCCGATGATCAACATCGGCACCTACAAGTGCGCGCTCGACGACGACGGCTGGACGGTGCGCACGGCGGACGGCAAGCTCAGCGCGCAGTATGAGCACACGATTGTGGTCACCGCCGACGGCCCGGAGATTCTGACCAAGCTCTAACCACGAACCTTTTTGGAAAAAGAGGCGCTGGGACTTTCCCTTTGCCTTTTTTTTGTTCTATAATGAGAAAGCAGAGTAATCTTCTCGGAAATGGGGACAGCAAGATGGCAATCGACCTGCGAAGCGATACGGTAACAAAACCGACAGACGAGATGCGAAAAGCGATGTACGAAGCGGAAGTAGGCGATGATGTCTACGGCGAGGACCCGACGGTCAACAAGCTGCAGGAAGTCGCAGCCGAGATGCTCGGCAAGGAGGCGGCCCTGTTCGTCACATCGGGCACGCAAGGCAACCAGTTGGCCGTGTTGGCCCAAGCACGACCGGGTGAGGAGATCATCCTCGAAGCGGACTCGCACATCTTCATGTATGAGGCGGCGGCGCAGTCGGCGTTCGCCGGGGTGCAGACCCGCACGCTGCCGGGCATGCGCGGGCAGATGAACCCGGATGAGGTGGAGAAGGCGATTCGCACGTACAACGTGCATCATCCGCGCACGGCGTTGATCTGCTTGGAGAACACGCACAACCGCGCCGGCGGCACCGTGTTGCCGGTCGAGCATATGCGCCGGATGTACGAAGTGGCGCAGAAACACGAGGTGCCCGTTCACTTGGACGGCGCACGCCTGTTCAACGCGGTGGTCGCGATTCAAGGGAAGGCCACCGATTTTACGCAGTATGTCGACACGGTGCAGGTCTGCTTTTCCAAAGGGCTCGGCGCACCGGTCGGCTCGATTCTGGCGGGTGACAAGGACACGATCCACCGCGCCTACCTCTGGCGCAAACGCTTGGGTGGCGGCATGCGCCAAGCGGGCGTGATCGCCGCTCCGGCGTTGCTGGCGTTGACGACGATGGTCGATCGTTTGGCGGAAGACCAGGCCAATGCACAGACGCTGGCCCGAGGTCTGGCCGAGATCGACGGCATCGAGATCGACTTGGCGACGGTGGAGACGAACATCGTCATCTGCAATGTGAAGGGCACGGGGATGTCCGAGCTGGCCTTCCTCGAAGCGTTGGAACAAGAAGGCGTGCGCGCCGTCGATTTCGGGCCGGACCTGGTGCGCTTCGTGACGCACAAGGACGTGTCGGAAGCGGACATCCGCACCGCCATCGACCGCGTCGCCCGCGTGGCGCGAGGGAACAGGTAGGATGGATCTGTTCGGGTACCAAGCGGAAGAAGAGCAGAAGAACAACGCCCCGCTCGCCGCTCGCATGCGCCCGCAGACGCTCGACGATCTGATCGGACAGGAGGAGATCATCGGGCGCGGCAAGTTGTTGCGCCGGATGATCGAGTCGGATCGCCTGTCCTCCCTGATTCTCTACGGCCCGCCGGGAACGGGCAAGACGACGATCGCGAAAGTGATCGCAGGCTATACGAAGTCGACGTTTCGCACGATCAATGCGGTCACATCCGGCGTCGGTGAGATCCGCAAAGTCGTGGAAGAGGCCAAAGATGCGCTCTCGATGTACCAGCAGCGGACGGTGCTGTTCGTCGACGAGATCCACCGCTTCAACAAGTCGCAACAGGACGCTCTGTTGCCGCATGTGGAGGAAGGCTTGATCATCCTGATCGGGGCGACGACGGAGAATCCATTTTTCGAAGTCAATCCCGCCCTGTTGTCGCGGTCGCAGATCTTCCGGCTCAAGCAGCATGATCATGACGATCTGGTGCGGATGGCGCATCGGGCGTTGGAGACGCCGGGGCGCGGCTTGGGGGACTACGACGTCCAAGTCGAGGAGGAGGCGATCGAGCACCTCGCCCGCTATGCGGACGGGGATGCCCGCCGCCTGTATAACGCCTTGGAGCTGGCGGTGCTCTCGACGCAACCGGATGAGAAAGGGGTGATCCGCCTGACCCTGCCCGTGGCGGAAGAGTCGATCCAACGCCGCGTCGTCCGCTATGACAAGAACGCCGACCAGCACTACGACACCGTTTCCGCTTTTGTCAAATCAATTCGTGGCTCCGACCCCGACGCCGCCCTGTACTGGCTGGCGAAGATGATCGACGCGGGGGAGGATCCGAAGTTTATCGCCCGGCGCTTGGTGATCCATGCGTCGGAGGATATCGGCAACGCCGACCCGCGGGCGTTGCAGATCGCGATGACGGCGTTTCAGGCGATCGAAATGATCGGGATGCCGGAAGGGCGGATCATCTTGGCGCAGGCGACCGCCTACTTGGCGACCGCGCCGAAGTCGAACGCCGCCTACATGGGCATCACGAAAGCGCTGCAAGTGATTCGCGACGGCGGCTCCGTCGAAGTGCCGCCCCATCTGCGGGACGCGCATTACAAAGGAGCTGCCAAACTGGGACATGGGCAAGGGTATCTTTACCCGCATGATTTCCCGGGGAATTATGTCGAACAACCCTATCTGCCTGAGGAGCTTGGCCACATGTCGTTTTACCAGCCGACGCGTAACGGCTACGAACAGATCATTTCGGACCGGATGCGAAACTGGCGAGGCGACCGGAACGGAGGATAACCGTGCAACTGGAGTCGAACACTACACAAGATGTCGTTCCGTCAGTCAAACCGGAGGCGTCGCAGCAGGAAGCGTATTGGAAAGTGCTTCTGCGCCGCCTGCTGGTGATTCATCTCGGCTTTCTCATCATGTCGTTTGGCTTTGTCGCCATCGTGCGCGCCGATCTGGGGGCGTCGCCGTGGGACGTGTTTCATATGGGGTTGACCCACTACACGCCGCTGTCGTTCGGGCAGGCCCAGCAGGTGGCGGGCGTGTTTATTCTGATCGCCTCCTGTTGGATGGCGCGCAGTTGGCCGACGCTCGGGTGCATCTTGAACATCATCTTCGTCGGGCTGTATTGCGATTGGATTTTTGACT
>DASTWJ010000140.1:0-4841 GCA_035776695.1 Bacilli bacterium | reverse complement strand
TTCTCCGGTTGCTCGAGATGCAGACGGATCACGTCTTTGCCGCCGAAGCTGTTGTCCGGTTTGAGAAAGAGCACGGGGTGGCGCATGAGAAACGCTTGTAAGGCATGCGGTGAGTACTCGACCGTCTGCGGTTGGCAGTCGGCCAGTGCGGGAACTTGCTCAATCAGCCGCCATTTGTCGAGTTTGCTGCCCGGCAGGCGAGGTTTTGGTTGCATCGAGTCACCCCCTGCTGACTTCGCCGTACTCTTTGATCCCCTTGTAGTCGAGCCAGCGCTGGATGATCTTGCGGAGTTGTTTTTGGCGGTGGAGCAGGAGACGTTTGATGAAACGGCGTTCTTTTTCCTTGAGATGGCTTTTGGGGACGGTCTGCATCGCCATCTCGATGTCGCTTTCGTTGAGCGCTTCGATTTTACGGATCATCGGGAGCAGGATGTCGTAGTGAGATTGCAGGCGCAGCAAGCCTTTGGGGACGTTGTAGTAGCGCCAGAGCTGCTCCCAGATCTTCGTGTCCCATTGGCCGCGCTTCCATTTGCGAGGCGATCCGTAGAGACAATGGCCATGGTCGATCAGGTACCAGTTGTATTTCTCATCCGGCTTGTCGCGGTGGAGCACGAGGTTTTTGCCGGTGGCGCGGTCGATGTTGGCGATCCATGCGTCAAACACGACCAGTTGCGCGAGCCGTTCGAGGTTGTGTACATGCTTTTCCGGGTGTTTGTGGACGGCTGCGTTCGCTTCTCGCCATGTGATCACTTCGAGAGCCGGGAGGGCGAGCGACACGATGCCTTGCTGCTCGACCCCGTCCGGGCCTTCGACTTTCGCTTGTTCCAGATCGGCTGTGGGGAAGCCGAGTTTCTGCGCCAAGGCGGCGGAGATGTACTCGTTGGCGATCATCGGGCCGGAGAAGAACCACTGGTCGGCGCGGGCGAACTTGAAATACCCGCGGCGGCCGTATTGGTTCTCCACCACCCAGACCTGCCCTTGGCGTTTCGCTTTCCAAGCTTGGATCAATCTCCATTCACGTCGTGGCATGCGTCGTCTCCCCTTTTCAAAAATGCTTGGCAAAACGAGCGAGATAGCGCTTGGCAACCTGCTCCCACTCGTAGCGACGGGCGATCTCCTGTCCGGCGATCACACGTGCCCGTACCTGCTCCTCCCCCCCTTCCCAGACGGCTTCAATCGCCTGAGCGATGGCGCTCGGCGTGACTTCCTCAATCACTTCAGCCGTCGTTTCGTTAACGAATCCGGCCAGACCGCCCGAGCGTGTGGCGACCAGCGGCACGCCCGCCGCCAACGCCTCCAAGGCGACCAGACCGAACGATTCCTGCTTGCTGGGCACGACCACAGCGCTATAGCGCGGGTAGAGGTCGACCACTTCCTGCGGACGCTTGTACCCTAGCCTACGAATGTAGGGCGTGAGGCCGAATTCCTGCTCCAAGGCGTCCAGTTTGCCGGTGAAATATTTCGAGCCGCTCCCCACGATGTCCAGCCGCACGTCCGGGTACTTTCGAGCCAGCCGAGCGACCGCTTGCATCAGCTCGCGAATCCCTTTGATCTCCACAAGTCGCCCGACGAAAAGCAGATGGTGCCGAGGCGGTTGTGTCTCCTCTTCGCGGACATGGACGCCGTTTTCGATCACGTCCGTCTTGGCGGCCACGGTCGGGTAGTATTTGCGGATCGCTTGGCGTTGCCACTCGCTGGGGACGATGATCCGGTCGGCGACGCGCATCAACCGCTCTTGACGCTTGGCGATCCGACGACGAAACGGCGTCCGTTTGCCTTCGAGCAGCACCAAGGAGTGACAGGTGTAGATCAGGGGCAGTCCGTACCTTTGCTGCAACATTCGAGCCAACCGAGCGAATTGCAAGCTGTGGACGTGCAGGACCTGAGGGAACTGCCTGTTGTGCAGGCGTAACCACCTGTGAACGGCATCAGAACGGAATTGCTGTTCGCGAACGGAGTGATACTGCGAACGGCGTGGAAAGCGGATCAGGCGGATGCCGTTTTTCACCGCATCGAGCACGTCTTGACCGCCGTGTTTGGCGAACACGGTGACCTCCGCCCCCTGCGCAGCCATCGCTTCGGAAAGGTGTGTCGCGACGACGCCGAGACCGCCGATGATGTTCGGTTCGTATTCGTTGGTGAGCACCCAGACTCGCATCGGGTCACCTCCCGTTCACGTACTCGTCGTAGTCGTTTAGAAACTCTTGTAAATGTCGTTCGTCACGGATCGCTCGCTCCAAGTCATGAGCGAACCTAGTCCGTTCGGACGGTTTGTGAAAATCGCATTTGGCGAGCAATTTGCAGGCTTTATGCGGGAACAGCAACCAGACGCGGAGCAGTTGGTAGTCGATCGGCTTCAGTTCGGTCACTTGGTTGTAGCCGTCGAGGATGTGGCGGGCGGTGTCGAACGACCAGCCCTTGCCCTTGCAAGCTAAACGCACCATTCGAAACAGGTCGTAGATCGGCAAGTCGATGCGCAGCGTTTCAAAATCGATCAACGCCGGGCCTTGTGCGGTGATCACGAAGTTTTTCGGCCCGCTGTCCCCGTGGCAGAGCACGCCTTGGCGAGCGGCTTGGCGGCAGAGGGTGCGGTAGGAGCTGTTCTCCAGTTCCGTTAGCGCCGAGTCGGCACGATCCAGCAGGTCGGAGCCGTGTTGACGGAGCAGGTGAGCCCAGCGGTTTGCATCAGTCTTGTCGAGGCGTGGATGCCCGGATTGTACTTGGGCCAGCGAGTTTGATGCTGGAGAACTGCCGGTTGTACTCCCTGCGGTCAGGTGGGATGCTTTTCGTACAGCTTTGGCTAGGGAATCGCGTTTCTTTTGTAAAAGTTTCGGCCATTTCCCGATGAGGTTTTGTCCTCCTGTATCGGACAACTCGATGCCCTGCCCCGCTCGATGAAACTCAGCCAAGCGGCGGGCGCAGGCGATCAGATCGTCGCGCGAGTTGACTGATGGTTGACGGCCGGACAGCCAAGGTGTCAAAATAAAAGGGATATTCTGCTTGCTTTTCGCCATCAAGGTACGTCCGGTCTCCTCTTCTCGATCCCGCCACGCGATGTGAGAGAAGCCTTGTTGCTGCAAGGCATGGAGGGTGGTGTCGATCCAACGGATGCGAGCTGCGGAATAACGCATCCTTTTTAAACAATAGGCTCCCTTGGCGGACGTGACGCGATAGACTCCGGCTTTGATCGTGTCGACCTGCTCGCCCTGCAGCCGGAATTTGGCCGCCAAACGGAGGATCGAGGAACGCCTGTTCACGAAACCGGCCCCCTTTCCGCTCTGTTCCTTTCTGTTAGTTTATGGGTGAAATGTTCAAAGGGCGCTAGAACAAGCGCCTAAGTGAAACGTTTTCCAAGCTGATTCGTAAGAAAATACAGGGCATGATGGGTACATATCAAGCGTATAAAATGAAGGAGTTGGAAGTCACATGCATCTCGCTTTATTTATCACGGGGATTGTCGTCGCCTCGCTGTTCATGCTGGCGGCTCTGTTTTTCTCGATCATTCCGCTGCTCCCCGGCACGATTTTCGTCATTCCCGGCGTCGTCGCCTACGGGCTGATCGTCGACTGGGAACCGTTCGGCACCGGGTTCTGGGTGGGACAGATCATCTTGACCATCGTCAATTTCCTGTCCGACAACGTCGCGCAGGTCTTCGGGATCAAGAAGATGGGCGGTTCCAAAGCGGGGATGGTCGGCGGCACGATCGGGATGTTCGTCTTGCCGATCTTCATCGGATTCCTCGGCCCGCTGGCCGTGATCCTCGGTCCGCTGCTCGGCGCCGTACTGGGTGCGATGCTCGGTGAATGGCTCGTGCATCGCAAATCGACAGACGAAGTGATGAAGATCGGCTGGGGTTCCGCTTTGAGCTTCCTGGCCGGCACGTTCTTCAAGTTCATGCTCGTCGGCGTTCAGATCGTCTGGTTCTTCCTGGCCGTGTTTTAGAAAAAATCCCCTGTGTAGCGACTTGCCTTCCTCGATCTTGGGAATAGTACCAAGAAAAAGGAGGGCGTTTTTCATGGGGCTGAATGATTTTTGGTCCGAAGTCAAGGACCATCGCGAACTGACCGAAGAACTGCATGACACTCCTTGGTGGCAAGGCTTGATGAACGATCCGCACTTTCACGCCGCGTACGAAAGCAATTACCACGCGCGGCTGAAACTGTCCGACTCGCGCTATCTCAAGAAACTGATGCGGTCGGAGACGGAGCGGCGTTCGTTTATCGACGAGGTTTTTCATCCGGGGCCGAACGATCTGGCCGCCGAGGACGACGATTAACACCGGTCGGCACCAAGGCCACACACCCGAAGTCACAGGCACATCGTCTGGGCTTCGTGCGTACGATGTAAGACCACTCCCCATCTCACCAATCGCAGGAGTTCGCTCCTTTACAGAAAGGGTGCAAAGCGATGACAAAAATTCATTTTGTAGGCATTAAAGGGGCTGGAATCAGCGCGTTGGCGCAACTGTACGCTCGGATGGGTTACGAGGTGTCCGGTTCGGACAGCAACGATGTTTTTTTCACAGACGAATTACTCTCCAACGCTGGGATCACATATATTGGCACCCCCTCTCCGGAACGGGTGGAAGGCGTGGATCTGGTCTGCTATTCCACGGCTTACAACCACGAACATGTCGAGATCAAACGTGCGCTGGAAATAGGCATTCCGCTTTACACCTACTCGGAGCTGCTCGGTGAACTGACCAAGCAACGTCAAGCGGTGCTCGTGTCCGGCACGCACGGCAAGACGACGACCACCTCGATGATCGGTGCGATGCTCACCGAAGCGAACCGCGATCCGATGGTGGTGATCGGTTCGAAGAACTACAACATCGGCTCCAA
>DASTWJ010000139.1:0-5691 GCA_035776695.1 Bacilli bacterium | reverse complement strand
CAAGCTGCACGGCACACGTCCCCAATTGGAGCCGTTCTTACAAGAGCTTGCCCATTACTGTCAAGAACGAGGGTACACACTGTCTGACCGCAAGATCAGTTCCATGCTCCGCTCCCTTGAACAGAACGGGTTCGCCAGCTTCTCGGAGGCGTAGGGATGACCGAACCGATGTTGGTACAAGCGGTCACGCTCGATTTCCGCACGCGAGGCGGGCAGGTGCTCGGAACGTTGCAGCTTGCAGGTTCGGAGCGGGCACCGATTCGATGGCTCTCGGAGGAAGAGTCCCTGGCCTATGGAGAAGAACGATGCCAACTGCTAGAAGGTCGCCCCTATGAGTTTCAAGTGGCCGGATTTCCCAACGGGTATCGGCTGCGCGACACCCCTTTGCTCAACCGAAGTCGCCTCCAACCGAATCGTGGGCAGCTCGTGTTAGGGAATCACATCGGGTTGCTGGCTATCGAGGTGGAGGATGCCGAAGGGCAGATGGCGGCGGCTATAAGAGTGGAGGTCTGCACGGTGAAGATCAGCTACCGTGAGGACTACCGTGTGATGCTGGAGGAGATCGCGGATCGGTGCGGCGACCTGTTGCTGGACATCCGTGCGCCGATGCAGATACGCTTGCAAACCGACCCGCAAGCGCCAGCCACGTTGCCGCAACGCTTCGCTTTCATTCGCGCATGGATTGGCTCAGGCGAATTCTATACGGCTGTCCAACGCATTCTCGCCCATCCTCACCGGCAATTGGTCACCGAACAGCGAGAAGCGGACATCCGCCGAACGCGCAAGCCGGATGCACGCACGGCCCGTCAACTGGCTAGCAAATATCCGCGGGTGCCGTTCCCCGAGGAACACCCTCTCGCGCAGACGTTTCGCGCACAGGGTGTCACTGCACCGACGCTACCACGCCAATTGACAAACACGCGTCATCGGGAAACGCTCGACACCAAGGAAAACCGCTTCATCAAGCACACCCTCACTGTGTACAACGATTTTCTCAGGCGGCTGGAACAACTGCTCCTCGCCAACCGCCCATCGCCCTCGGAGCAAAGGTTGGTGAGAGAAGCGACTCACCTGCGCCAGAAGATCGGGTCGTTGCTGGCACGCCCTTTTTTCCAAGACATCCCCGCCCTTGATCTCATGCCGCTTGGCAGCCCGGTTCTGCAACGCAAGGCGGGGTATCGGGAGCTGTTGCGGGCATGGATTCGTTTTCAATTGGCCGCTTGTTTGGTCTGGGAGGGCGGCGAGGATGTGTTCGGCGCGGGAAAAAGGGATGTGCCGAAGCTGTATGAGTACTGGCTGTTTTTCCGATTGCTGGAGACGGTCGGGCGACTGGTGGACTGGGAACGCCCGCCGGAGGAGACGTTGTTTGAACGGGATGAACAGGGTCTCCATCTGCGTTTGCGTTCCGGTCTTGCGTTCAAGCTGATCGGGAAGGGCAAGTCTTCAGTCGTTGGGGGTAGGTTGGGCGTACGATTGAGTTACAACCGCACTTTTGCTTCTCGTCAGGACGAGGGTGGCGGGACTTGGACGCGTGAGTTGCGTCCGGATTATACCCTGAGTTTCTGGCCACTCCCGCTGATGGAAGAAGAAGCGGAGCGAACAGGTCGCATCGCCCACTATCACTTCGACGCCAAGTACCGCCTCGATCACTTGGACAACTACCAGCGCGACGACCTGCTCAAAATGCACGCCTACCGCGATGCGATCCGCCAAACGGAGGGGGCTTATGTGCTCTATCCGGGCGAACGGACGGTTCTCTTTCAGGAACAGGAGGACAGCCTCTCGGGAGTCGGCGCGTTCGCCATGCGTCCGAATGGGCAGGGGATGGGCGAAGTCGAGTCGTTTTTGCGGGACGTGATGGCCGAACTGGCACAACGCTGGGGCGGGCACGAACAAGTAGAGGTATAACTCTCAGCCTTTTACAGGCATTCCAATACGTGTAGGAAAAAAGAAGGTGGTCGATGCTCCCGAAGAGGAACATCGACCCTTTTTCATGCCCCTTACAACACAACCCCTCGCTCCTCCAACAGATGCTGTTGCACCGCCAAGATCTCCTGCGACACCCCGTACGCCTTTCGCCAATCCTTCTGCTCCAAGTACAACTGGGACAGCTCCAACATCGCCTCTTCCCATTGGGCGAAGTCCTGTTCCTGTTCAAACTGTTGAGCCGCCTGTTGCAGATCGCGCATCGCGGTGTCTGTCTGCTTTCTGCGGCGGGCCATCTTGCCGAGGGTGAGGAGGACGGAAGCTTGGGCAGCGTGTTCGTCGGGCAAAAGCGATTGTGCCACCAACGCGCATTCTTCCGCTCGCGTCCAGTCGCTGTTTTGCACGTGCAGGTTGGCGAGGTCGAGATAGGCGAGACCGACGTCCTCGCGGCGGTTGAGGCGTTGCAGGTCGGGGATGGTGCGCTCGAGCAGCGTCACCGCTTCCTGAAGCTGCCCCGACCTTGCGAGCAGGGAGGCGTTGGCCGTTTGCATCTGGGCGCGGAGCACCTGTGTGTTCAGGGCTTCATACAAGGTGGCGGCCCGGGTGGCGTAGTCGGCGGCGAGTTCGAGATTCTGCTGCCTGCGGTGTGACTCGCTGATCTCCCGGTACACGCGTGCGGTCTCGGCGAACGTATCGCCTTGGCTGTAAAGCGCGGCTGCTTGGTGGAAGCTGTCCAACGCCTGCTCGGTACGTCGCAACGCGGCATAGGAGCGTCCGAAGTGGCAGAGCAGGTCCGCTTTGTCAAAAGGGTCTTGTACCTCGATCTTGCCAAACTCGCGCCACGCTTGTTGCAGGCGGTACAGGGCTTGGGTGTAGCGTTTGTACCGCATGTCGATCTGTGCGTACAAGCGGTAGGTGCGGGTGAGCAGGTCGTAGTCGTAGCGGAAGTCGGCGTACTCCTCGACGTGTTGGAGCAAGGGCGTTGCTTCGTCGAAGCGGCCCAGCTCGATGTAGCAGGTGGCGAGTTCGAGGCGCACTTCCAGCGTGGGAAGGTGGACGCGGGACTCGCCTTCGAGCAGGTCGAGGAACATCGGGATGACCGTTTCGTACTCGCGGGAGGCGAGCAGGGCGCGGGCGAGGCGGTAGGTGCTGTGGACTTCGAGGTTCATGCCCTCGTCGGCCAACAGCCTGTCCACCGGCACTTCCAAGCGCTCGGCGATCTTGGACAGGACTTTGTAGGACGGACGGGCTCTGTCGCTTTCGATCTGGGAGATCATGCTCGGGGTGCAGAGGCCCTTGGCGAGGGTGATCTGGGTCATGCGTTTCTTGGTACGGAGTTCACGGATCTTTTGGCCGATGCTGAAGGACGACATGGTGACGGCGTTCCCCCTGTCTGTAAATGGTTGGTAAGGTAATGGTACAGCAGGGGGAGGAGAATTCTATATAATATGTTAAATGGGTGCGCGACGGATTGTGTAAGCGTCTCGAACGAAAGAACCTCTCCGATTAATAGGAGAGGTTCTAAGTGTTTTATGTGAGGGAGTCGGTGTTGGCAATAATGCCGTATGGCGGGAGCGGAACGTCCTCCGCCGATTTTGTCGTAACGGTAGTGTTGATCGTGAACATAAGGGCTACCATCAGCCCAAGCAAAAAACACTTTTTCATCACATGTCCTCCTCGTCAATGACATCATATTTACGACCCGACAACTGATTCAGTTGTCTTTGCCAGACAATCATTTGTGCGGCGTCTTCCTTCATTTCATACAGATGAACCAAATAATTGCATGCAACCTCGCGGTACTTTAGCTCGATGTTGGAGTCTTGTGCGATGTGTGAAGCGTAGGTTGGATCGCTTGTAGCTCGGGATAGCAGGATGTTTATTTTGGCGATGTATTCGTCTCGATCCTCTACGTCACAACGATCCACGTGGAAGAGAGCTTGGCGCAAATGTTGCTCGGCCTCTGCGAGTTGACCTGTACGAATGAGGGTCTTACTAAGTTCTTTGTGGCATCGCACCCGCTCGATTGTGTTCTCGGGAAACATTTGCAAGGCTTCAAGGAAGAATTCTCTTGATTGCTTGAGGTTATTTCGACGGAACTCGAAACAGGCGATGTTATGTTTTGAACCTGCAACATACTCGAGCATGTCGCACCTTGAGAAATGGTTCAGAGCCTCATAATAGTAAGTCTTTGCATCAGAGTAATTGCTAAGGTCTTCTTCTATTTTCGCAAGAGCATAGCAGATGGTTCCGGCATGTCTGGGGTGTGTTTCAAGGGCGGGAAGAGCTTTGGATTTGATTTCGAGCATAGCGGTATAATCTTTGCGCATGGCAGCGGCGAGCAAGATGTTGGAAACAACGTGATACAAGAACGTGGATTCGGCGTATTTTTCCTGTATTTGAATCGCAAAAGGATACGCTTCCAGCCAGACCTTGTGAGCTTCTTCATATCGATGAAGCAGGTAATACGCCCTCCCAAGATCATTCAACGCCTCACACCGCTCAGACACGCCCACCGCAGGTTCGGCAACGATCTTCGCAAGTTCCAGCGCCCGTTTCGGATTCTTCATCGAAGTCAGAAGCCGCTTCAGTTCCTCCCGCTCTTTTGTCACATCCTCCATCAGCAACCTCGCCACAGAGATTCCCAGCCCCTCGGCGATCCGCTCCAGCTCGGAGGGCTTGATATAGCGATCCCCTGTGATACACCGATGCAGCATGTCCTTGCTCATCCCGATCCGCCGGCCTAACGCACGAAGGGAGTAGGCATCCCCCTTCTCCTCCATGATCTCACAGATGCGGCGACCCTGCGGGACGGAGGTTTCTTTGTTCACGGAAGCTGTTAAGGCCATTGAGTACACCTCCTCTCGTTTTTTCGTTTGTGTAAAAATGAGATACGAAAACAACACAATTGTACAATGGATTGTTTTGGTTGTATATACCTTTGTGTTAATTTAATTGCTCGATTGTGAAACTAAGAACAAAATAAAAAGGACGCAATGATCTGCTCCCTTTTGCTACAGCCTTCATCAACAACCATGTCATGGAACACGATGCAGTAGGAAAAAACTGAGTATCAATAGAGAGGTAAATCGAATAGCCGTATCAGGAGTAAGAATAATCATTTTGTAATGTTTCTATTTTATATAGGTTGAGTTTTATTTTTGTTTTCTGTACAATATAATTAATAACACTAGATAAAAAGGTGGTGGGAGCATGAATCAGAATTTCTTCAAAAGATTTTTGGCTTCGCTGACCGTCTGCGCGATGTTCAGCAGCTCGTTGGTACCGGGCTTTACGTCTGCCGTGCAAGCAGCACCTGCGAATGAGTGGGACCCGCTGGTAAACTGGCAACCCGGCAACGGGCAGACGTTCGATCCGGTTGAAGACTTGCTTGGGCAGGTCATGCAAGGCGCTCCGACACCTGGCACCGGGAATGTGCCGGTTGCGGAGGTAGCCGATGCGTCGGGAACGCTCCCGCAAGACCCGGTCGACAAGGCGACGGGGCAATTGAGGCTGGCGGAGCGGGATTTTGATTATCCGACGCTCGGACCGGACCTTCCGCTGACGATCGCACGCACGTACACGGGGCAGAACACGGATCAACTGTCGATGTTCGGGTATGGGTGGTCGATTCCGCAAGAGCGTTACCTCCAGATGTACAACGACTTCAACCTGACCGATTATCAGGCGGGAGGCGGCTCGGAAAACTATACCTTTATCAAGGACAAGCCGGTGGAGGAGGCGTTCGTCGAGGAGTATGACGGC
>DASTWJ010000138.1:0-9891 GCA_035776695.1 Bacilli bacterium | reverse complement strand
GGTCTTGCAGGAATTAGCACCTTGCAACGCACTTGATACCTGCGCTGCCGGTTGCCGGGCTTCATCGGGCCAGTCCCTCCGCCACTCTCGATAAGAGATCGTTATTGATTTGTCTGAGTCCGGATCGTTTCATTCCAAGATTGAGCACAGTATACGGCGTAACGAGTGTGATTGTCAACCACAATTTTCCGAATGCTCCACATGGAATCAGAGTCATAGACCACTTAATTGATCGTACGATTCGATGCAGGTTTTTCTTACTTTGTAGCGAATTTCTTACATCAAGAATCGTGTCTGTAGGAGGTATCCTTTCTATGTACGTGAATACAGCATCCGGTGATCTTGTCTCTGCCGTCGTGCAATCGTCGGAGATCATCTGGCGTCTCGTCAATTTATTTGAAGAAGATTTTACGTTGGCCGTCTCGGACCGCGAGAATTTCCTCGCCTACCACTCCGGCAAATCGTTGCAATTCGGCATCGAGCCCAACGACCCGTTGAAGGAGGGCACCGCTTCGCATACGGTGGTGCAACAAGGCACGGAGGTGCTGAAAATCGTCGGTCCCGAAGTGTTCGGCGTTCCCTACCTCGGTGGCGGCTACCCGCTGATCGAAAACGGCGAAGTCGTCGGCTCGATCGGCTTCGGCGTCTCCCTCGACAACAAAAACAAACTCCTGACCATCTCCGAGCACCTCTCCGCGCTCGTCCAGCAGGTGACCGCTTCGACCCAGTCGATCTCGCTCACCGCCAAGAGCATGTCCAGCCATAACCAATCGGTTCACGACATGATGCAGGAGATGCAAGGCCAGATCAACAACACGTCGAAGATCACGCAGACGATCGCCGAGATCGCCGATCAATCGACGCTCCTGTCCCTCAACGCCGCCATCGAAGCGGCGCGGGCGGGCGAACACGGACGCGGGTTTGGCGTCGTGGCCCAAGAAGTCAAGAAGATGGCCACCTCCTCCGCCGAAGCGTCGAAAACGATCCACGACATGCTCTCCGAGATTCAGACGAACATCAAACGTCTGACGGTGCTCGTCCAGCAGTCGACCCAAGACACGCACACGCAGACGGAAGGCATTCGCGAGTTGGCGACGGCGATGGAGTCGGTCAGCGAAGAAGCCCAACGCCTCGCACAGATGGCGAATTATATGGACGATATGGAGAAGTAAAAAAGGAGCCGTTGCCCGGACATTTCTTCCGAGCACGGCCCTTTTTTCATGTGTGAGGAGTTTTGGTTTGTTTTGATCCTTCTTGTATCGTTATCGATTAGTAGTAGCGGCCGCCCGGATGTTTCGCCTGTTCCTTGGCGATTCGATCGATCACGACGGCCAGTTCCGCTTTGGAGACGGACTGGTGCGGGTAGAAGTTGGTGCCGTCGCCTTTCATGATGCCAAACGCCTTCATGATCGCGATCGACCCGAGCTGGTCATCTTCTGCCGCGGTCAGGTCGGCAAACGGCTTGATGAACACGCCGTCTTTTTCCGCCAATTCGCCATAGCCCATCGTCTTGGTCGCCAGTTCGGCCAAGTCGTCGCGGGTCAGCGGGTCATTGGGATGGAAGTTCGGCAGGTCTTTGTCGAACCAGCCCATCATCACGGCGCGTTCGATGTACTCGTAGTTCGGGTCGTCCTTGGACACGTCTTGGTAGCGGGCCGCATCGGACGTCTTCTCGCCGTAGTAGTACGGCTGGTAGGTCAGCACCATCGCTTTGACCGCTTCGGCGCGGGTGATCGCCGCATTCGGGTGCAACATGTTCTCGTCATCCAGCGCGAGGATGTCGCGGTTGACGAGGTCTTGCAACTCGCTCTCCGCCCAGTGTCCGGCGATGTCGGCGACCGGCTTTTTCACGAACAGTTTGCCGCCCCACTGGCCGTACCACTCGCCGGTCGTCGCTTCCAACTTGCCGTTGTCCGGCTCGATGCCGAGCGGCGCGTAGACGAGGCGGACTTCACCCGGCTTCGGCGAGACGCCTTTGTACAGGGTGTCGGAGTCCGGCTCTTGATACAGGCGCACATATTGCAACTGCATCGGGAAGCGCTTGACGTACGCCTCCTTCGCCGATTCGACGGGCATCGCCTGCTCCGGGTCGGCAAAGGTCAGGTCGTCGTTGCTTTGCAACGAGTTGGAGTCGAACTGCGATACTTCGCCTGTCGCGGTATCGATCTGAACGCGCAGGTCGCCATTTTCCAACGGCAGGCCGTTGATCAGCGTTTTAAAGGCAAACGAGTAGCCCTCCGGCGTCTTCTGTCCGCGCAGCGCGTCTTTTTCCTCCAACGTGACCAAGGCCAACGTGTTCAGTTTCGTCGGAACCGCTTTTTTGACAAAGTCGATCGCGGTGGCTTTCGCTGTGGCAAAAGAGACTTTGGCCTCCTGTTGAGCAACCGGCCCGTTGACGTAGCTGTAGAAATTGATCAGTTCGCCGTTGCGGGCGTTGATCATCACTTCTTTTTGCTGCAAATCTTTGTCTTCATCGGTCGGCTTGTAGGACAGACGCCAGACTTTGTTGTCGCCGTTGTAGTTGGAAAACTGCGTGTCGGTCAGCTTGTAGCCGTCCAAGTTGAGGTAGCCGTTCGCCAGTTGAATCGCCGTGTCTTTGTCGACTTCTCCTGCGGACGGAGCCGGTTGTGCTTCGTTGGCCAAGGTGTCGTAGGTCGGTGCCGCTTCCGGCTTCTGCCCGAACTGGTCGACAAATTCACCTGTGTTCGCGTCCAGCATCATGCCGCCGGACCATCCGTAGACATACGTTTGGCTCAACTGCGGAGCGTAGAACAGATGCGCCTGTTGCTTGCCGTTGCCGCTCATCTCCACCGCGTATTGCAGGTGCAGCGGCAAGTTCTTCAGGTAGGCGTCGTTCGCTTGTTCCGCAGACAGCACGGCATCCGTTTGCTCCGGGAATTCGCCGGCGGCAAGCGACCAAGAGAAATTGTAGTCGTGCAGGACGCCTTGGTTGTCGATCGTCAAGCTGAAGCCGTCTTGCGGGAAGGGAATCCCGTTGACATCACGCACGTAGCGGAAGGTGAACTCCTTCTCCGAATCACTGTTTCGGCTGCCGTTCAGGTAAAGCGTGTCGAGCAGTTGCACCTGATCGAACTGTGCCCCTTGGAACTTCTTGATCGTGTCTTCGGCGATCTTCTGCGCACCGGCGCGGTCGATCTTCGCCGGCTTCTCTTCTTGTGCGGACGGGCCGTTCTCCCAGATGTTGTAGGTGAGTAATTCACCGGTCACCGCATCGAGCGTGACGTGCAAAGAACTGTGTTCGGCGAAGCTGTCCTGGCTCCAAGAGAAGTCCCAGACTTGGCGGTTGCCGTTTACGGCTTGATCACTTTCGGCCATCCGCGCCGATTCGAGCTTGTAGTCGCTCGGGATCGTCACGAACTTTTTCGCAGCGGCGATCGCCTGTTCCTGCGTCATCGCCGTCGCCTGTTGCGTCGTCGCGGCGCTGGCCGTCATCATCATCGGACCGGTCGTGATCAGTAACGAGGCCACCACGGCGGCGGCCGTCCATCGGTTGCTTTTGTTCATACCCGGATTCCTCCCTTTCCCCCATCTCTTCGATTGGTACAAGCCTATGTAGCTACAATTGGAAAGATTCACCTCTTTCCACACAAATAAAGACGCGTTCCCTGCGCCAATTGTTACAGGGAAACGCATCTTTTTTCCAAATTTCTGGTATGCTACGGCTTTACTGCTCCTCGACACGCTTTTTCAACGCTTCGTTGAACTTGGCGAACTTCTCTTGGTAGTCGCTCGCCAGTTGGTCGCGTTGGAAGAAGACGGTGAATCCGGTGAACGTTTCCCAGTGGGTCAGTTGCACGGTGTTCGCGTCTTTTTGCTCAATCGTAAAGTAGTGTACGCCGTCTAATTGGTAGGGCAGGAAGGAATGTTCCTCCCAGCTCAGTTCGCGGTTCGGTGTGACATTCCGGACGGTGACCGTCTCGACATGCGGCTCGTCCCCGCGTATGATCGTGATCTTCAGCTCGGCATCCGGTTTCAGCTCCCCTTTGGCTTCGAGGATCACAGTGTTCCAATCCGGGTAGTGTTCCAAGTCGATCAGTTCCTGCCAGACTTGCTCCGGCGTCCCTTCGATCAGGGTGACCGTCGTCAGCGTCGCCTGTGTGGTGGATACGATCACGAACCCGAACCCCAAAAGACAGATCAACAAAAAGAACGTCACCACCGGCAGTTTGCGCGGCTTTTTTTCCATGTTTTGGCCTCCTTTCCGTTTTCTTCGCTATACTAGATGATAGCGATAAATGCTTGCGGAGAAAAGGAGCTGTCGAAAAAAATGAACCCTTTCGTGTTTGCCTGCATCACCCCGCACGGGTCGGAGATCATCGAAGCGCTGTCGGGGCACAACCCGGAGCTGATGGCGAAGACGCGCCAAAGCATGGAGATTCTCGGTCGCGACATGGAAGCGGCCAAGCCGGACGCGATCGTCGTGCTCACCCCGCACGGCGTGCGCATCTCCGAACAGTTTGCGATCACCAACTGCGAGCGGATGGTCGGCGAGCTGGAGGAGGAAGACGGGTCGCGCGTCGAGATGGAGCGATTCGTCGACCGCGAGCTGGCCTGGTCGATCTACGAGGAAGCGGCGCTGGCGGGCGTGCGCATCGGCTCGATCAACTTCGCCGTGTCCGAAGGGCCTTACTCTTGCCTGCCCCTCGATTGGGGGGCATTGGTGCCTTTGTACTTCATGCCGGACGTACCGGTGGTCGTGATCACGACGTCCTACGAGTTGGAGTATGAAGATCATGTCCGCTTGGGCAAACATCTCGCCAAAGCGGTGCAAGCGTCCGGCAAGCGCGTCGGCCTGATCGCCAGCTGCGACTGGTCGCACGCCCACGCGGCGGACGGGCCGTACGGCTATCATCCGGCGGCTGCGAAGTTGGATGCGCAAGTGGTGGAGTTGATCCGTGAGAACAAGTTGGAGGACATGATGGCTTTGGACGAAGGGTTCGTCGAGGATGCCAAGCCGGACGGCATCTGGCAGGCGCTGGTGCTCGCCGGAGCCATTCCGCAAGCGGCGCGGGATGTGGAGTTTCTGTCGTACGAGGTGCCGACTTACTTCGGCTTGATGTGTGCGGCGTATTACAACCGTTCTTCAAAATAGAGACAGCCAAAAGGGCGCGGACTTTCTGTTCCACGCCCTTTTTTCTGGAATTATGCGGGTTCGGGGGTGTTGACCATGATCGCAGCCACCTGTTTCAGTCGGTCGAACATGAAATCGCGCAGGTCGCCGGTCAGTTCGATCTCGTCCATCGCGTCCGACATGTTCTTCAGCCACGCGCTGGCGCGGGTCGGGGTGATCTCGAAAGGCAGGTGGCGTTGTTTCATCGCCGGTTGCCCGTATTGCTGCGAATAGAGCGGTTCGCCGCCGAAGAATTGGGTCAGGAACAGAAATTGTTTGTCCGCCAATCCGGCGAAGTCGCCGGGAAAGATCGGGAGCAGGATCTCATCTTGTTGAACGCGGGCGTAAAACGCGTCGACGAGGCGGCGGATCGTGCCGTCTTCGAGAATGCGAGCCAAGTCTTGCGCCAGTTGGTTGTTGTACAGGTTCATGAATGTTCACTCCTTCTGCTTCTACTGTACCAGAGGGAGCGCTGAGGCGTGGTGAGAAATATCACGCCCTCTCGACTAACATTTCTACACAAAGAAAGACGACCCTCTCCCCCGAGATCGATCGTCTTTTCGCTGTATGCTTAGCCGATCACCGGGGCGTTACCAACCGGCCACAACTCAGATGCGAGCATTGGCGCATTACCCACCGGCCACAGTTCCGATGCGAGCACCGGCGCATTGCCCACCGGCCACAGTTCCGATGCGAGCACCGGTGCGTTGCCCACCGGCCACAGTTCCGATGCGTTGTGCAGCGCGGTCGCACCCCCTGCCACCAAAACGGCTGCCACCGCAACGACCATCAACGTTTGTACCCATTTGCTTTTATCCATTTTCCCCATCCCCTTCAAAATATATGTAGTGAACATTTCTTATCAAAAGCAAAGATGTTCAATCTCGTTACTTTTATCCTAGCGACTCTCTTGCGTTTCGTCAATAACCTTTTTGAACAAATATCACCAAAATAAACAGATTCACTTTCATGTTAGAAATGTTCATTCCCCATCGAGGTTATCTGAATATTTTTTTCTGAAATAAATAAGCTAGATTCTACGAAATACAAGTGTGGGTTATGCTATACTTATGGGTAGGCATATCGCCCCTCGCAGGTCAGAACTTTCAGACATTCATAGGGAGGACACAGAAATATGGGAGGCGTTGGACAACGCATACGAGAACTACGCAAAGCAGCACACTTGACCCAACAAGAGTTGGCCGACGGTGTCGTCACCCGTAGTTACATCAGCCAGATTGAAAAGGGCATGATTCAGCCCTCGTACGATACACTGGAGAAGCTGGCAAACAAACTAAGCGTGCCGGTGGAGGATTTCTTCAAAGAGCCGGAAAATATGGCGCTGCTCGTCACCGATGCGAAGAAGTACATCCGCTTCGCCGAGGGCCAAGTGGAATCGGGACAGCGCGAACAAGCCAAACGCACGCTGGAGAACGTCAAGCCGGAAGCGCTGGACGAGCTGAATGATTTCGATCTCGGGCTGTTGACTTGGGTGCGCGGCGCCCTGCTGGAAGACACGGATCGCGACGAAGCGATCGGCTATTTCCATCGGAGTTTGGAACACCTCAGCAATGTGATGTACGTCAAAGAACGCGTGCGCACGCTGAACTCGCTCGGGTATGTCCACTCTGTGGTACGCCGCGACGATCAGGCGATCAAGACGTTGAATGAAGCGTACGAACTGGTGCTGCAACACCAAGTCGGCGGACTGATCAAAGTGTCGGTGCTGGTCAACCTCGGCCTCGCCCACGCGAAAATCGAAGAATACCAGTCGGCGGTCCGCTTGCTCACCGAAGCACTGGAGATCAACCGTCAGACGGAGGCGCATTACAAGTCCGGCCATATCTTCGGCGGCTTGGCGCTGTGCTACATGTTCACCGATCAGTGGGAGCGCTCCGAAGAGCTGTATCGCCGCGCGATCGACTTCTATCGGGCGCAGGAAGACATTTACCACGTCGGGGCGAACTACCTGAACCTTGGCATCCAGTATCGCAAGCGCGGGATGCTCCAAGAAGCGCAGGAAGCGACTCGCACATCGATCCACTGGCTGACGATGAACCAACGCGAGAAAGGCAGCCTCGGCAACGCGTGGTTGGAAATGGCGATGGTCTATCTCGAACTCGGCCAACTGGAACAGGCGGACGAAGCGTATGAGAAAAGCCTCGCTGTCGACAGCACCGGTCGCAACGAAGCGTTCGGTTTCGAGGTCAAAGCGGCCCGCGCCCGCGTCCAACAGGACGAGCAACAGGCGTTGTTCTTCCTCGGCAAAGCGTATGTCAAATACAAGGAACTGGGCCTGAAACGAGAGATCCGCGACATTGAGCGAAGCTTGACACAACCGCTCCTGTCCTGGGCTTCTTCCGTCCCATCCTCTTCCGCTCCCGAAGCGGACCTGATGCGCCAAATCGGTGCACATATCTTCACCCTAGACCCTCGATGATCAAGACATCGGGGGTTCCTTTTGTCCTTTCAGGTAAAACAAAAAAGACCTGCGGACACATAGTTGCCACAGGTCTTTTCCCGTTTACTTCCCTCTATCAGCTATTCCACCGCGATCAGCCACACGCCGACGATGATGATCGCAGCGCCGATCCAGTTCTTCAACGGCACCGTCTCCTGAAACAGGAAAAAGGCGGCCAGCATCCCGATCACATAGGCGAGACTCTGCATCGGGTAGACGACCGACAGCTTGGCGTTGTTGAGGATGACCAGCCATAAGCCGGTCGCGATCACATACAGCATCCCGCCGATGTACACGCCCGGCGAAGTCAACAGGCCGGTTACGGACAGCCCGCCCATCTTGATCAGCGCCTGCTTCCACACCAACTGCCCGCTGACGAGGAGCAGGATGTTGCCGACGAGCATCGTATACACCGCCCAAGGGCTCAATCCGTTCATCAGAGTTTCACACTCCCCTCGGCCTTGGCCGACAGCTTCTCATCCGACTCCTGCTCCTGCTCTTGATGCGCCGTTCTCTGCGTCAACGCCAACTCCTGTGTCAGCCGCACGACGCGGTCGGACAGTTTGGAGATCACCAGCGTCAGGTGCAACAGATAGGCGAAGCAGAACAAGAGCGCGATCAGAAAGAGCAGCGACGGCGCGTAGTAGATGCCGAGATAGGTAGCCAACGCCTCCAGCCAGTTCGTCTTCAGCGAAACGAGCACTGTCACGAAGCCTAAGATCAGCCACATGATCGAATACTGCTCGCGAAGTTTGCGCCGCCGCACCAGCGACAACACGAAGATCACGAAAAAGATCGAGAACAAAATCGAAATCGAATAGATGTTAAAAAAGTCCATGTCGCCCTCCTCCTAGCGCGGTCGCGTAGCGGAGATCATCACCGCCAGCCCCACTTTGACCATGTAGTAGATCGACTTGAGCGGGGTGATGGAAGAGCGGCCCGCTTGCCGAGCGCTCATCTCCACGGAGATCTCCTTGAAGCTGTACCCGTTGCGGGCGATATGAACGAGCACTTCCACTTCCGGGTAGTCGACCGGGTAATAGTCGGCGAACATCCGGATGATGTTCCGATCGGCCGCTCGAAACCCCGAGGTCGGGTCGGTCACCCGCCGCTTGGTCACCAGTCGAATCAGGTTGGCAAAAAAGATCATGCCGACCCGCCGCATCGCCGACGAGCGGTAGGTGGTCTTCTCCACATAGCGCGACCCGACGACGAAGTTCACCTCGCCGTCGACGATCGGCCGAATCAGGTTCGGGATGTACGACGGGTCATGCTGTCCGTCCGCATCGGTCTGGATCGCGATGTCATAGTCGTTCTGATAGGCATACAGATAGCCGGTCTGCATCGCGCCGCCGATGCCGAGGTTGAACGGCAGATCGACCACCGTTGCCCCTGCCGCCTGCGCCACTTCGACAGTCAGGTCCTTGGAGCCGTCGTTGATCACGACGACGTCGATGTTCGCCGACACGGCGCGGATGTTTCGAATCACATCGCCGATGCTGCCTTCTTCGTTGTAAGCCGGTATGATCACCAGCACGCGTACGTCAGGTTTCAAAGCGTCTGCCCTTCCTTCCGAATCAGATTCCACAACCGCACCACGAGCATCGCCGTCAACATGATCACCAGCGGCATCATCGAAAACCCGTAGCGCTCATGCGGCAGGAACATCAACTGCAACCCGGTCATGTCGACGAGCATCAGCGCGAACAGGCGCAACTCCCGCCAGCGCCACGCGAACAGCACCGCCGCCGCCCAGCCGATGTAGACGAGCGGCTTGTGCAGCCAGCGCAGCGAATCGAGGAACCCGGCGTGCGGGATGTCCCACGGCTCGCGGAACAGGTACCACCACTTGCCGACCGTAAACCATTCCAAGAACAGCCAGAACTCGTTCCGAAACCCGTCCTTGATCCGCTGGATCGCCAGCGCCTGCTGGTCGACCCCTTGCAGATTCTGAAACAGCGCGCTTCCTTCCCGAAAATACGGATCGGAGCCCGCCAGCATCGGGTTGCCGCTGCCGGTCGCCAGCACGATCAACTGGTCGAGCGAGACGAGGTTGCGAATCCACCACGGCGCCATCACCAGCACGAACCCGGCGCCAAACGCCAGCGTCAGCCCGATGATGTTGCGCCGCCGCTCGACGAAGAAATGGTAGACGAGCGGCAACACCGCAAACGGCGCAAACGCCGGCCGCACCAGCACCGCCGCCCCGAACAACAGCCCCGCGAAGCCCAACCAGCCCCACGAGAGCTTGTCCATCCCCGTGAGAAACGCCCACAGACAGGCTGCGAAGCAGAAGAAG
>DASTWJ010000137.1:0-2296 GCA_035776695.1 Bacilli bacterium | reverse complement strand
GACGACGACGGGGACAAAGGCCGGCGGCGTCGTCCGCTGCCGGGCGTCACGCTCCTGAAGCGTCCGCCGCCAGCCGTAGAACGACGGCTCGCTGAGCCGGTGTCGCCGGCAGAACTCCCGCACGGGAAGCCCGCTGTCCGCTCGCGGAACGGACACCTGCCGGTCGATAACCAGAGTTGATCTACCTCAACCAGGGATTTGGTTTTTTCGAGGTCATTCGGCGACGAAGAATCTTCTTACGAACCGAAACACGGCACACGGCTTTTTTTGGCTTGATCTTTTGACACCAATCCCATATTATTGTTGGCGTGCGAGGATGCATGCCTGAGTGTCTTACTCATTTCGGTGAGAATCGGATTTCTTAAGGTCAAGCGCGTTGCGTTGTGGCGCTTGTAGGAGTTGTCACGTAAACTTCGGGAGTTCGTGCGCGATGCAGCTCAAGTTCCAACCTGTCGTATCGGTCTCTGCCAGCCCAGATCAGCCGAATCTCTCCACCCCTAGGGCTTCAGAGCATGCACGGCATGCGGCCCAGATTCGGAAGACGAGTGGTCGACGTCGTTTGATCGATCCCACGACTTGTGAGCGGAACTACTCCCCAACGGAGTTGGAGTTTATGCAGTCGATCCAGGCTTACAAACAGAGCAGCGGCCGGATGTTTCCGACCTGGAGCGAGGTCCTGGAAGTGCTCAGGAGTCTCGGGTACGAGAAGTCGGTCGACGATTGAACGAAATTTGGCAAGTGCTTTCAGAAGGAGATGCGTCCTACGGACGGTCGCGATCCACCGTAGGACGCATGGCCACCAGTCACAACGCCCTGGGAGCAGCCGGCCCTGCGCAGGGCCGGTGCATCGTGGTGTTTTTGTGGGTTGTAATGCCCAAGGCTTAGGGGAATCTGATGAACGGTCACGGCCAGCGTGACGATCGAATCATGATCTTCTCGGAGTATTTCGTCAATTCCAAAGACGGGCGATGTTGCATCATCCCGATTTTCTCGTGCCACATCCGTGCCTCTTCCTAGGGCGTGTAGACAAATTTGGGGCGATTTGAGCAAGATAAGCAAGGTCTTCCGCCATGTTTCACCCCTGGGGTACCTCCGATGAGCCGCCATGAGATCAAGGACGAGGATTGGGAACGCATCCAAAGCTTCCTCCCTGGCCAGCCCGGCGACCCCGGCGTGACGGCCAAGGACAACCGCCTCTTCATCAATGCCGTGCTTTGGATCGCGAAGACCGGCGCCCCCTGGCGTGACCTCCCCGAGCGGTTCGGGCCGTGGGGCTCGGTCTGGAAACGGTTTGACCGCTGGGCCAAGAAGGGTGTCTGGAAGAGGGTCTTCGACGAGCTGCAAGACCCCGACCTGGAATGGGCGATCATCGACGGCACCGTGGTCCGGGCGCACCAGCATGCGGCTGGGAAAAAAGGGGGCAAAGCGATGCGGCCCTCGGCCGCTCGCGGGGCGGATTCAGCACCAAGATCCACATCCTCGTCGACGCCCTCGGCAACCCCGTCGAGTTCCTCCTGACGGCGGGCCAGGAGGCCGACGTGACCCAGGCCGAGCCGCTGATCGAGGCCCATCAGGCGGAGGCTTACATCCTCGACAAGGCGTACGACAGCGATGTCGTGGTGAAGGCGGCGAAGCGGCGAGGGGCCAAGGCCGTCGTGCCGTCGAAGAAGAACCGGAAAGTGCCGCGGGAGTATGACAAGCATCTGTACAAGGAGCGGAAGAAGGTCGAGTGGTTCATCAACCTGTTGAAGCCGTACCGGCGGGTCGCGACGCGGCACGAGAAGACTGCCCGGAACTTCCTTGGATTTGTTCATGTGGCACCGGTCCTAATCCTCCTGCGATAGCCTAGGCATCGCATCTTGCCCAGGATTTGTCTACACGCCCTAGTCAAGCTGCGACTGAGCGGCTCGGGGATGCGCTGGAAGGAGTGAGGCGTGGCGACAGTTCTGGCAGTACGTTGCCTGACGCACACGCCGAAGCGGTAGTCGCAGTTCTGGAGTCGGATCGACCGCAGCGGGTTCCCTGTAGCGGCGTGACGATCGCACCGACTTTACATGATTTCACGACCACACCTTGTTCCGGCGACATGATATTGATCATAATTCACTTGGAAACTATCTCAAAACCCATCTTGCATTCAGTTGCTTCCTTGGATTCTCCTGGAGGGACCAAGGAGGCTTAGCGATGGGACGAAAGAAGCGGGCGGTGAAGCCACTCGACACGATCTGGGAGGTTCCGGACGATCTGTGGGCCAAGATCGAGCCGATCTTGCTGGAGGATGCACCACCGCCACCCC
>DASTWJ010000136.1:0-6512 GCA_035776695.1 Bacilli bacterium | reverse complement strand
CCGCCCGCTTACTCACCTGTCCGCTCCAATGAACATTTCGATCTATCCGGGGATGAAATGCAATTTGTCCTGCTCGTTCTGCTTTGTTTCCCAAGAAAAATGGGATGATGACAATATCGTTCGTCCGTTGGAAGAATGGATTCCAATCCTAGACCAAATTAAAGCCATGGAAATCCCCTACCTCACCATCTTGGGCGGCGAGCCGCTGATGTACCCGCACATTTGGGAAATGCTCGACTACTTGGACAGCATTGGTCAAAAAGTGCATGTCACAACCAATGGCACGATCGTCACAGATGAGTTGATCGCCAACTTGAAAAAACACCCCACACTGACGCTCAAAGTTTCTGTGCAAGCAATGAACGAAAAACATACGCAACTGACCAAAGGTTCGCTCACTCGCGCCCTTCACTTTATTGAAGCTGTAAGAGGGGCAGGTATTGACTGTGGTATTCACATGGTCGGCTTGCCGGAAAACATCGACCAAGCCCCGTTGGTCGCCGATTATGCGGCGGAACAGGGACTCTTCGAATTCTCCATGGGTGTCTTTTTCAACATCAATCAAGTAGACCTGGAGGAGTTCTCGCTAGAAGAGTATCGTGACATTCACCAAAAAATTCAACGTCACATCAACGAAAAGCACGATGGCAGTCTCAAATACCGACTGGAAGGGTGTCAATTGTGGACATCTGAACCGTCTTTGGAATGGGCAACGTTGCCTCAAACGCCGTTTGAGATACTCAAGAGCGGATGCGAAGCAGCTCAAGCGCGGGTCGAGATCATGAACGATGGCACCGTGCTCGGGTGCGCCCTGTTTAACAAGCATGAGTTTGGAGCGGGCAACGCATTTGAAACGCCGTTCAAGCAAATCTGGCGAGAATCGCAAGTCTTTGCAGAACTTCGCTCCTTGCAAACAGAGGACGCAGCATGCGGATCTTGCCAATTTGATTACTTCTGCAAAGGCGGCTGCCCTGCGCTGAACCATAAGAAAACAGGCAACCTCCGTGCCGGTGATGACAGATGTCATATCCGTACCGCAATCATCACGGGTGAAGAATTGCCAGTCATCGTATCCTAAACGACTTCAGTAAGAAAAAGAGGTGCTCACATGTCACTTCAAGCAAAATTTTTGGAAGTGAGCCACCCGTGGAAACAAGTTCTGCATCACCCGCACCTTCCTAAATTCGCAATGGCTCGCTCAACCAGTCGAATCGCAACGAACCTGATCCCCATCATCATCAGTTGGCAGATTCTGCATGAACTTCATGCGACCTTGTGGCTCACTTTGTACTTCACATGGTTTACGGTAGGTCTGGCAGTCGGCTCCTTCGGCGGCGGTCTCTATGTGGATACATCGGGACCACGAAAAGTATTGCTCGTTTCCGATGCTGTTCGTACCCTCATTTGTGCGTTGGCTGTGTTGTTGCTAAATTCCAAGTTCGGAATTTGTACACTGGGCATGGTCCTTGGCATCACCGGGGGCATTTCCGCCGTTGCATCCGGTGTTCTCCCACGAAAATTGTTGACTGACGAGTTGCTCCACATCGGTGTTTCCTTTATGTCCACAATCGGACAAGCATTGTTTCTGATCATTCCGCTGATCGGGACCTCGGCGCTGAAGCTGATGAGTTCTTCCCAGATATGGGCTCTCATCGCACTGCTCTACGGGGTGTCCACTTTTCAATTTTTGAGAATTCCTGATGTTGGGCTAACGAATCGATCCTCCAAATTTTCATTGGATTTCAGCCTCAAGAGTTCATTTTCCGCCCTGATAAAGGATCCCCATCTGTACATGTTCGCCGTCCTGAGCATCGTGACGGCTCTGACAACAACGGGGATTTTAGATGTCATGGTGCCCTATGTGCTTGTAAACTGGGCCCAATCTGCCGCCGGAACGTTTGGACTGACCATGCCACTATGGGGAGTCGGCTTGATGATCGGTAGTATCCTATCTGGCTTTCTCAAACCGAAGAGCTTTATGACACTGGTGTGGACTCACTTGTTGCTCGCGATCGGATTCTTGCTCGTCGTCCAGAGCAGTAGCCTTCTCATCGGGATAGGATTGGCCGTCATCGGACTGTTCACCGGGTATTTGCGAGCCATCACAACCACTCTTCTCAGTCTGCTCGTGCCAGAACAAATTCTCGGTCGTGCTTCGGGCTTGCTTGATACCCTTGATCTCATCTTGCAGCCGGTTTCTCTTTGGGGGGCTGAGTTTGCCATCACTCGAAAAGCGATCATGCCATTCATTGCGGTCTGTGAAATCATCGTCATCCTCGGGATTTTGATTTCACTCGCTATCGGTTTTGGTTCTAAAAAAGTGAAGCAAGCTGCCTCTTCCGTTATCACTCGATCCTAATAGAACCCTCACAAAGGGAGTTCCTGTTCCTTTGTGAGGGTTTTGTATTTTAGGATAAGATCGCCTATACCCTTTGGCAACGTGTATACTAAAGGTAACCGATCCTACGTAACGGCATTTCGAAAGGAGCTCTCACATGACCCACTTCCTCCACACGCCCGTCACCGACAAGCTCGGCATCGAACACCCGCTCATCCAAGCGGGCATGGCAGGCGGCCCGACGACGCCGGAACTGGTGGCGGCGGTTTCGAATCAGGGTGGTCTCGGCACGCTGGGTGCCGGGTACATGACACCTGACAAGATCCGCACGGCGATCCGTCACATTCGTGCGCTCACCGACCGCCCTTTTGCCGTCAATCTGTTTATCCCGGAGGCGTATGAAGTCGATCCTGAACAAGTCGATCGCATGAACGAACGCCTCCAACCGATCCGTGACCGCTACGGGCTGTCCACACCTTCTGCTGACCTGAAGCTCTCCGAATCGTTCGATGAACAACTCGAAGTGCTGCTCGATGAAAAAGTCCCCGTGGTGAGCTTCACTTTCGGCGCTCCGACGCCTGAGTGCCTGCAGAAACTGCGCACGCACGGCATCACCACCATCGGTACCGCCACCACCGTCGCCGAAGCGGAGCATCTCGACGGGCTCGGGGTCGACCTGATCGTCGCCCAAGGCAGCGAGGCGGGCGGTCATCGCGGCACCTACCTCACCGATGCGCAACAAGCGCTGATCGGCACGATGGCCCTGCTCCCGCAGATCGTCGACCGCGTGCAGGCTCCCGTGATCGCTGCGGGCGGCATCATGGACGGACGCGGTCTGATCGCCGCCCTCGCCCTCGGCGCAGGAGCCGTGCAACTGGGCACCGCCTTCCTCACCTGCTACGAAAGCGGCGCGTCCTCCCTGCACAAAAATGCACTCCTGCAAGCCACCGACAGCTCGACGACGCTCACGAACGCATTTTCCGGGAAATACGCCCGTGGCCTCTGCAACGACTTCATCGAGCAACTGGCCCCGCACGCCGACGACATCCCCGCCTACCCGATCCAAAACGCCCTCACCCGCGACATCCGCAGCGCCGCCGCTCAAGCCGGCGACCCGCAGAACGTCTCGCTCTGGGCCGGGCAAGCGGCCGCGTTGACCCAACGCCGGTCGGTGCAGGAGTTGATGGAGAAGATCCTTGAGCAAGCCACCCGAGTCGCAACCCGCTTCCACCCCGCTACTGAAGCGACCGACTAAACGCAAGCCACGCAAAAAGCCCTCTTCTCCTCCGAGAACAGGGCTTTTCCTATTTTTCCTATCTCTCTATAGCGAATCGCAAAATCCTAGCCGAGCGTGTTACTCTGCACGTGCGGCGCTCCCTGCCACCACCCCATCACATCCTCCTGCTGTTCCGTCTGTCCGGGGCGTTTATCCAAATCCCATTCATCGACCATCGTGTTCAGCCAGATCTCAAATCCGGCCCCCAACACGCCGAAAAGCACGATAAAGAGAATCAAAATCTTGTCACGACGACGCATCTTTCGTTTCGGCTTCTTCAAGCGGAACTCCTCCTTTGCCCGTCAGCTGACTCGCTTTCAAGCCTATCATACTCCCGCTCGTCCGGCATTGCAAACAAAAAGGGCCCACGCATGAAGACGTAAGCCCTTTGCCGCTAAGAAGCGTCCGAGGTACGCGTTTCCGCCGCTTGGCATGCGGTACACGTGCCGTAGAACTCCAACCGATACGTGTTCAACAAAAACCCGCTCGACTGCATCTCAGCTGTCACCAACTTCTCTTGTGGCGGACACTCGATGTCAATCACCTGGCTGCACGACTGGCAGACCAAGTGCGCATGATGCGAATCATTGCCGTCGTAACGGCTGGACAGGTCTCCATAGGACAGCTCGCGGATTACCCCTAAATCCTTGAGCATGTTCAAGGTGTTGTACACCGTGGCCAAGGAGATGCCCGGAAATTGCTCCCCAATCTTTTGGTAAACTTGTTCGGCCGTGGGATGTTCGTCGGTTTCTTTTAGAAACTGCAGGATGATCTGGCGCTGAGGAGTCAAGCGAATCCCACGTGCTTTCAAGTCGGCCAAGGATTGACTGTACGTTCTTCTTTGCATGACAGTTCCCCCCCTCTTGGAAACATCATTCCTATCAAAACGATAAACGATCTATAATTAAATATAACTTGATTTAAGGCAGTTGTCAATTCAGAATTGTGCTCATTTGTCTATTTTATCAGAATTTTGTCGCTCCCGTACAAAAACCGCCAACAGCAACGTCAGCAACAACGACCCCCACAGGTAAAACGCATAGGGGAAATAAACCCCTGTCGCGATCCCCATCGCCGTCGAGCAGAGGATGCCGTGCAGGTTCCATGGGATCAACGCCGACACGACCACGCCCGAATCGGCCAGCGAGCGCACCAGGTAGCGCGAGGACACGCCCATCTCCGCATACGTCTCGCGCAACGACCGCCCCGGCACGATCACCGAGAGCGCTTGGTTGCAGGCGAGCAGCGCCATCGCCACCGACAACAGCACCGTCGAGAGCATCAGCGATGTCGCCGTGCGAATGCGCTGGATCAGCACCTGCAGGATCGTCTGCAACATGCCGGACTGCTCCAACACGCCGTTTAACATCCCGGCGCAGAAGATCAACAGCACCTGCTCGATCATCGGCCAAACCCCGCCGCCATGCAAAATCGTCGCTGTCCCTTCCTTCAACTCGTAGCCGAACGCCAGCGCGCCCAGAGTGGCAGCCCACGACTCCTTTTGCACAAACACGGCCAGTCCCATGCCAAACAGAATGCCAAGCAACAGGTTGCGCCGAATCGGCACGCGAAACAGCGCCAGCACCAACACCAGCGCCGGGGGTAGCAACACATACCACGGCAGGGCAAAATACGTCTGCAACTGCACCAACAAGGGGCTGTCCAACGGGTCGAGCGGGCCGGACGCCTTGCCATAGCCCAGCCACAAGTACAGCCCGAAGCAGATAAGCACCATCGGCACCGCCGTCTGAAGCATCGGCTTGTAATTGTCCTCCGCCTTCGTCCCCGTCATGTTGGCGACGAGGTGAAACGTCCCCGACACGGGCGACATCCGATCCCCGAACATCGCGCCGGAGATCAACGCCCCGCCGACCAGTGCAGGCGGCAACCCGAAGACTTTCGCCATCCCGATGATCGCCACGCCCATCGTCGACAGCGTGCCGACCGACGTGCCCAATGCAAACGACGTCGCCAGCGTGAGCAAAAACGCCGCGACGACGAGATACTGCGGCTGCACCAACTGGATGCCGTAGCGAATCAGCCCCGGCACCGTCCCCGAGATCAGCCACGTCGAGATCACCCCGGCGATCAACAACAAGATCCCGATGACGAAAAAGGTGCTCTTGGCCCCGAGCCACGTGCCTTGCCCCACCAACCGCCAACCTTTTCCATAGCAGAGGGCGATCAGCACCGCGCTCAACCAGCCGGCCAGCAAACCAACGTACAAGGGCAGGTGAAACAAGAGCAGCGCCGCCACCAACCCGGTGATCGTAACGGCAAACGGCACCAGCGCCCAGCCGAGCGGGATGCTTTTTCCGGCACTCATGTTCCCGAAACGCCCCCTGACAAGATAAATCGCATCGCTTCCTCCGGCGAAATGTCCAACACTTCCACATGCTCTTTCGGCACGAGGAACGTCACGCCCGCCACCTGAAACGTCTGCGGCACATAGATCGCGACATGATCATGCAACTCGCTGCCAAGCTTCGACACGTTCTCGGTCGTAATGAACCCGAGCATCTTCATCGGGTTGTTCGGCAACGTCACGAGCGCCACTTTGGAGAACGACTTTTTCTCTCCGACAAAAGACTCGATCGTCTCCTTGACCACTTTGTACAGCGTCTTGACGAACGGAATCCGCGCGACGATCGCCTCCATCAAGTCGATCAACTGGCGCGAGAACCAATGCGTCGCCAAAAACCCGACGACGGTGATCAGCACGATCGTCAGCAACAGACCGAGGCCGGGCACATATTCGTTGTCGCCAAGCACTTCGCGCAGACGGCGACCGAGCAACGAATCCAAGAATTGAAACACCTGCACCGACACGTAGATCACCAAGCCGATCGGCATGATCACCAAGATGCCGTTCATGAAAAACTTCAATAGTTTCTTCAT
>DASTWJ010000135.1:0-8030 GCA_035776695.1 Bacilli bacterium | reverse complement strand
ACCCAGAGAAGGGAGAACTTCCACATTCCCTGGGAAATAAACGCGTGTGTCGAACAGCGAACCTTTTGCCTAGCCTTCGACTTTCAACAGGATCGCATCGCCTTGGGCCGCACCGGAACAGATCGCCGCGATGCCGAGACCGCCGCCGCGACGCTTCAGTTCGTGAATCAGTGAGCCGATGATCCGAGCGCCCGATGCGCCGATCGGGTGACCCAGCGCAACGGCCCCGCCGTTGACGTTGACCTTCTCCGGGTCCCAGTTGACGATCTTGCCCGAGGTCAGCGTGACTGCGGCAAACGCTTCGTTGACTTCAAAAAGGTCGATGTCCTCCAGCTTATAGCCTGTCTTCTGGAGCAGCTTTTGAACCGCGAGACCCGGCGTGGTCGCGATATACGGAGCTTCCGCGCCGACTTGCGCGTGGCCGAGGATCGTCGCCAGCGGCTTGATGCCGTCTTTGGCAGCGCGCTCTTCGGACATCAGCACCATCGCCGCCGCGCCGTCGTTGACGCCCGGCGCGTTGCCGGCGGTGATCGTGCCGTCCTTGGTGAAGACCGGCTTCAGCTTGCCGAGCGCCTCGACCGAGGTGTCTTTGCGCGGCGCTTCGTCGGTGTCGACGACGGTGACGGCGCCTTTGCGACCCGGCACTTCGACGGAGACGATCTCGTCGGCCATCTTGCCGGATTCGATCGCTTCGACCGCACGCTGATGCGAACGGAGCGCCCACTCGTCTTGCGATTCGCGGGAGATCTCAAACTCGGCAGCGACGGTCGAACCGTGAACCGCCATGTGGACGTTGTGGAACGTGCAGCGCAGGCCGTCGAACGTCATCGAGTCGAGCACTTGACCGTCGCCCATCCGATAGCCCCAGCGAGCGTTCGGCAACAGGTACGGCGCGTTGGACATCGACTCCATGCCGCCCGCCACGATCACCTCCGCATCGCCCGAGCGGATGATCTGGTCGCCGAGCGTGACGGCACGCATCCCGGATGCGCAGACTTTGTTGATCGTCTGGGTCGGGACATCCCAGCCCAGTCCGGCGTTGATCGCCGCTTGGCGGGACGGCACCTGACCGGCACCGGCTTGCAGCACCATCCCCATGATTACTTCTTCGACCGCTTCGCCTGAGACGTTCGCTCGGTTCAGCGCTTCCTTGATGACGATCCCGCCGAGGTCGACCGCAGCAAGCGGTGCGAGACCGCCGCCGAATTTGCCGAACGGGGTTCGGGCGGAACTGACGATTACCGTTTTGGACATCTGAATTCGCTCCTTTTTGACCTGTCGAGTCTAAAGTGGAACCTAAGTACTGAACGAAAGACACCGAACGAGATTGATCCGGTGTCTTTCTGTATCGGTTTGCGTCTGCGATCTAGTTGGTGACTTCCTGCTGCTTCGCGTTGCCGAAGACGGACATCGCCAGCAGTTCGGCGACGTCATGCACCGACATGGTGTCTTCCACCTCTTTGCCTTTGGTGCCGTCGGTCAGCATCGTCATGCAGTACGGGCAAGCCGTGGAGATCGCCGTCGCGCCGGTTTCCAGCGCCTGTTCGGTGCGGATGACGTTGATGCGTTCCGCGCCCGTGTCTTCCTTGAACAGGCCGCCGCCACCTGCGCCGCAGCACATCGATTTGCCCATGTTGCGCTCCATCTCCACCAGCTTCAGGCCCGGGATCTGACCCAGGATGTAGCGCGGTGCGGAGTACACGCCGTTGTAACGGCCGAGGTAGCAGGAATCGTGGTAGGTGATCAGTTGATCGACCTCATAGTTCGGCTTCAGCTTGCCGGCATCCATCAGTTGGGCCAGCATCTCGGAGTGGTGCAGAATCTCTTCCGCCTCCCAGCCGAAGTCCGGGTATTCGTGCTTGAACGTGTTGTACGCGTGCGGGCAGGTCGTGACGATCTTCTTTACACCGTACTCTTTGAAGATCTCGATGTTGCCTTCAACCAGCGATTGGTACAGGAATTCGTTGCCGAGGCGACGTGCGGAATCACCGTCGGACTCCTCTTCCGCGCCGAGGATCGCGAACGAAACGCCCGCTTCCTTCAACAACTTGGCAAACGACTGCACGATCTTCTGGTTGCGCACGTCAAACGACGCGGAGGAACCGACATAGAACAGCCATTCCACTTCGCCTTCGACATCGCCCATCGTCGGGATGTCGAGACCCTTCGCCCAGTCGCCGCGCGTGGAACGGGATTGACCCCATTCGTTCGATTGGCGCTCGAGGTTTTGGAACATGCGGTTGACTTCCGGCTCCGCTTTGCCTTCGGTCAGCACCAGCCAACGGCGCATGTCGATGATCTTGTCGACATGTTCGTTGAACACCGGGCACGCTTCTTCACAAGCGCGGCAGGTGGTGCAAGCCCAGATCTCTTCTTCGGAGTACACGTCGCCGATCAGCATCGGCAATTCTTCCGCCGTCGCCGCCAGTTCGACAGCCGCTTCGCCGTTCGCAGCGGATGCTTGCTTCTGAGCGAGCAGGTTGTCGCCGACGTCGATCAGGTGATCTTTCATTTTCAGGATCAGGTATTTCGGAGAAAGCGGGGTGCCGGAGATCGTCGCCGGGCAGTTGACATGGCAGCGGCCGCACTCGGTGCAGGCATAGCCGTCAAGCAATTGCTTCCAGGACCATTGATCGACACGACCGACGCCGAACTCTTCGATCGACTCGTCTTCGAGGTCGAGCTTCTTCAAACGCCCGACCGGACGACCGTCGGTCTTGCGGAAATACACGTTGAACATCGCGCCGACCATGTGCAAATGCTTGGAGCGCGGGATGAACACGGCAAAGTACAGCAGGATGATCGAGTGGAACCAGAAGAAGATCTCCTTCATCACGGTCAGCGCCGTGTCGGAGAGGCCGCTGAACTTGGTCGCCAACCAGCCTGCGACCGGTGCGATAAAGCCCGGCTCATGGCCGAGTTGCGCATCCGCCGTGCCCCAGTAGAGGAAGTCGGACAGGATCAGCGCCGCGATCATGCCGACGATCAGACCCGCTTCCATCGTCACATCGAGGCGCATCGGCTTGAGGATGTAGCGGCGCACCGCTGCGATCGCCAGCGCGACGAGCACGAGGATGTTGGCTCCCTCATGCATCGCGACAAACACATCGGAGCCAAGGCCCGGGATGTGATGCCCGCCGGTCAGGTGGTAGACGAAGAAGTCCATCGCCCCGATCGAGATGATGATAAAGCCGTAGAAAATAATAAAGTGCGCAATACCGGACGGCTCAGCCAAGACCTTGCCTTGACCCAGCACGTACTTGAAGAAACCGCTGATTCGAGATTCCTTGTTGTCAAAACGATCTTCCTGTGCGCCGAGCATCAGGAACTGGTAGCGCTTGTAGAACGCCGTCAGCGAGTAGTAACCCGCCGCGCCGGCCAACACCAGAAACAACAGAACGCGAATCCATTCCATGCCAATCACACTCCCTTGCTCTCTATTTCTGAATGAAGCATCATTCAACTCTCGACCGAACGGTCGGTACTCACGGAGACAGTTGCCCTCTCTATACTTATACACGATTTGCGCGAAAAATTCGAGGGGAAATTCTACTGTGAACGGAATTTACTGGACACAGGTTCCTACTTATTGGAAAATGGGAGTATGTCGAGATGATGAGGTGAGGAGATGGAACGGAGCACGAACGTTTTTCCCGCACATCCGGTGCAGAGTAAAAAGGAGCATCGCGTCCGGTTGGTCACGCTGGTGCTCGTTTTTGCCGTGTTGAGCCTGCCGCTCTGGTTTGGTGCGGATTTGCCGCTCTTTTATTATTTGGCGATGGCCGTCTACTTAGGGTATCTGATCTTCCTCCTGCTGCGACCGGCACCGCAGAACATCCGCTATGAGATCTTGCACGACAAGCTGATCATCCATGCGTTGGGCCAAGAGCGGGAGATCCTCTTTCGCGACCTCGACCAATGGGCGGTCATCACGTTGTTGGATAAACTCACCCCCTATGAAAATGGGCGGAACCTGCACGGGTTTTTGCTTCGCAATTGGAAATGGCGCGATCGGATCATCACCCTCTACGCCACGCGTAAAGACCGGCTGGTGTTGCTCGATACGCAAGACGGGGTGATCGGACTCTCACCGGCGGCTGAAGAGGAGCAGGCGTTTGCCGAGCGGTTGCAAGCGGCGACGGGGGTCGCGCCCTTAATGGATGAACCGTTTGAACCGAAGCATGCCCGGACGGCGTGGCCGCAGTGGCCTGCTTTCGTCTTTTTCGGCGCGGTGATTCCGTTGGTGACGACGGTGGGACACGCGTTTATCGAGCAAACGAATTGGCAAGGCAATCTCTTGATGTTCATCGTGATCTCCGCGGTTTATGTGGTGTTCTGGAAGCCTTTGTTTTGGCTGAATCGAAGCAAGGCCGGACGCTATCTGATCGTGAGCCTGTCGGTGGTCGCGTTTGTCGTGGCGATCATGCAGTAGTGGAGCGTGAAGGGGGGAGAAAGAAAAGACCGCTGATCGACACGGATCAGCGGTCTTTTTCACGTTGTTGATCTTGCTCGGCCCGCTTCCTACGGAAGAACCGGAAAATTCTTTGCAACCAAATAAAGAGGCGCTGCCACAGCGGACGTTTACTCGGCTTTTCGATTTCGATCAGTCCGCGACCTTCGCAGGTGGTGCAGATGACGGTCATCGGAAGGGGAAGGGTGACTTTCAGCCGACCGGTTCCGTTGCAGGCGGGACAGGTTTGAAGACGGTCGTCTGTCGGCCCGCGGTTAGTGAATGTCACGCTTCTTAAAGCGGCCGCCTTTCACTTCCGCTACATTGCCGACGGCCAAGAACGCGTTTTCATCGATCTCTTCGACGATCAGCTTCAGTTTGGCCTCTTCCAGTCGCGTCACGACGCAGAAGACGACCTTTTTCTCCTCACCGGAGTACCCGCCTTCGCCGTTTAAGTACGTCACTCCGCGACCCAGACGGGCCAACAGCACTTCCCCGATCTCTTGGTGCTTCTCCGAGATAATCCACACGGACTTGGATTCTTCAAATCCGTCGATGGTGATGTCGATCACCTTAAACGCAATATAATAGGCGATCAGCGAATACATCGCCCGATCCCACCCGAAGACAAATCCGGCGCTGGCCAAGATGAAAACATTGAAAAACATCACCGTCTCACCTACGGAGAAAGGTGATTTCTTGTTGAACAGAATCGCGATGATCTCGGTTCCGTCCAAAGAGCCGCCGTTGCGAATCACCAGCCCGACGCCGACGCCGAGGATGATGCCGCCAAACACGGCCGCCAGCAGTTTGTCATCTGTCAATTCGGGAACCGGATGCAAAAACGTGGTGCAGACCGACATGACGGTAACGCCCAACAACGTCGAGATGGCGAACGTCTTGCCGATTTGCTTGTATCCGAGAATGAGAAAAGGAAGGTTTAAGAGGAAGAGGAACATGCCGATCGGCCATCCGGTCAGGTACGCGGTGATGATGGAGATGCCGACGACCCCGCCGTCGATAATATGGTTGGGAACCAAGAAGATCTCAAGACCGACGGCCACCAATCCGGCCCCGAGGGTGATTAAGACAATGCGTTTGATCAATTGTAAAATCGCCATCGTTTTCGCCTTAGGCGGTTGATCCATAGGAACTTGCAGATTGCCCATGTGTTGCCTCCTTCTGAAGTTTTGTATAAGGTTCTCCTTCTATTATAGCATAGCCCCCCGCGATCATTCGTGTAAAAAGAAGAGAGCACCGCATCGGCACCCTCCCCCTCGTCACACCTGAACTTGTCAAACGCATCTACAAGATCGCTACTTCTTCTCCTCACACACCATCGACACATGGCCATCCGGGTCTCTAAAATGGAAGAAGCACACATCCGGATACTTCTGGATCTCCGACAGGATCTCCACGCCCTGCTCCTGCAAAAACTGATACGCCGCTTCAATGTCATGCGTATCGAACATCGCGGCGGGTCGCAGCTCTTCTTTCGGGTTGTTCACATTCGAATCGAGGATCAGCGAAAAGTTGTCCTCCAGATTCACCATGAACACCGGCCCCTCCACCTTCTGCTCAGGCGGCAGGACAAACCCCAACACCTTCGCGTGCCACTCGACGGAACGCTGCAGGTCATCGGTATGTACGAACAACGCCTTCACTTTCTTACGAATCGGACTTGTCACTCACAACTCCCCCTTTTTACCAAAAAATTCTACGCAGCCAACATTTACCCCTGCCAAGTTTGTAACATTTCCGACACAATAGTGTCTCTATCTATATCAGCTCATCCGCACTCATCCATCGAAGGGGGTCTTAACCTTGCGTTTCCTCAAAGAACTGCTCATCGCCTGCTTCCTCCTGCTCGGCATCCTCGCCGTCAGCAACTTGGACCAAGGTGTGCAAGTCTATGCGACCGACCAGACGCGGGTCATCGTCTATCCCACGACCGACCTCGAACATGTCGTCGCCAAGCACCCCGATGTGCAAATCGTCGATGCACAAGACGACATCGTCTCCTACCCGGCCGCCAAGCAACAAGCGATCAACAAAGCGCTGCTTGGCGACCCGCAAGTCCGCCTGATCGAAAACGTCGTCATCCCGCCCACCTTCCAGTGGGGCACCTACCGGGAGGCGCTGAAGAAACAAGCTGACCAATACCTCGACGGCGACTGGGGCACGATCCTCTACTCCTCCGCCCCCGACAAGCCGCGCCCGATCACCGAACACCTCGGCGAGATGACGTTGCGCTCGCTGACCTACCTGATTCCCGGCCTTTTGCTCGGTCTGGTCGGCGGGTTCGCCTGCGCCCTGATCGCCGTGCTGAAACCGCGGGTCGGTCGCGTCTTCGATTGGCTCCATTCGCTGCTGATGGGGCTGCCCGACTTTTTCGTCGTCGTGTTCCTGCAGTTTATCGCCATTCTGCTGGCGAGGATGGCGGGCAAGACCGTTTTTCTGATCATGCAGTTCCAAGACCATGTCCCCTATCTGATCCCCCTGCTCGCCATCGCGGTCATGCCGGGCACGCTGATCTACGGAACCTTGCGCCTCGCCATCGAGCGCGAATGGGAGGAAGGGTATATCAAAACGGCCTATGCCAAGGGTCTCTCCCGCCCGATGGTCATCGTCCGGCACATGATCCGCAACACATGGGAAGACCTGCTGACCGTGATCCCTCGCGCTCTCGCCGTCGGAATCACCGCGATGGTCATCGCCGAAGTGCTCTGCGGCATCTTCGCCCTCGGCGGCTTCGGGATCAACTCGAGCATCATCACCACCTCGGCGATTCCGACCACCTGCGCGATCCTCGCCGGGTTCGTCCTGATCGCCCGCTGGCTGGTTCTCTTCTCCCGCCGCACGATCATCGTCGACACAAAGGAGGGAGCGTAACATGCGCCTGACCTCTCGCGAACGCTTGCAATACCATCTCGCGTGGGCCCTGTTCTGGCTCCTCGCGTTCGTCGCCGTCTTCGGCCCCTACCTGATGCCGCACCAGATCGATGCGTCGCAGAAAACGCCGTACCTCGTCGTGCAAGACCACGGCGTCAGCAAGATGATCAACGCGCCGTTCCCGCCTAGCGCCGACCATTGGTTCGGCACCGACCACCGCGGCTTGGACGTGTTGAGCCTGCTGCTCAACGGCGGGCGGTACACGCTGGGATTTGCCCTCGTTGTCACGCTGACCCGCTTCCTGATCGCCGTGCCGCTCGGGTTGTACGTCGGCACGACCGGACGAGGGCGCGGGCTGCTCGACACGCTCGGCTCCCTGTTCTCCTCCGTGCCGCTGCTCCTGATCCTGTTCCCGATGTTCTTCGGCATCACGCGCGCACTTCAGATCAACAACGGGCTCAACGCGGATGATCCGCGGCTCTTGCTGTTCACACAGCTCCTGTTCGGCGCCCTCGTGCTGCTCGGGGTTTTCCAACCGGCGCAACAGTTTGCGGAACGAGCCGTTTTCTACAGCGGGAAGTTGTACATCACCGCCTCGCGCTCGCTGGGGGCGTCGAACACGCGGCTCGTGTTTCGCCACCTCGTCCCGCACCTGCGTCCGGAGATCCTGTTCACCTTCCTGACCGAC
>DASTWJ010000134.1:0-10851 GCA_035776695.1 Bacilli bacterium | reverse complement strand
ACACCATCGTGTTTCTGCGCAAGATTCTTCCGCAGGCGGCGGATCGCTCCTACGGCATTCAGGTCGCGAAGCTGGCCGGGTTGCCGCAGGAGGTGCTGGCCCGGGCGCGAGAGATCCTGCAAGAGCTGGAAGGTGGAAAAGGTTCGATGGGCGCACCGGAAGTGGTGCGCGAGGCAGCGGCGACGTATGAGGCGGTGGCCGTGGCGGAGCAGCAACCTGCGAAATCCTCCAAGTCCAAGAAAGCGGCTGCCCCAACCGGGCAACTGTCCCTTTTCGCCACCGAGGAGAACCCGATCATCGACGAGCTGCGCAAGCTGGACGTGATGAGACTGACACCGCTCGATGCGATGAACTACCTGTACAAACTGCACCAAAAAGCGCGGGGAAGTGAGTAAGCATGGCTAAAATTCAAGTCCTGAGCGACCTGCTCGCCAACAAGATCGCCGCGGGGGAAGTCGTCGAACGCCCCGCGTCGGTGATCAAAGAGCTGCTGGAAAACGCCATCGACGCCGAAAGCACGGAGATCGTCGTCGAGATCGAACAGGGCGGTCTCGATTTGATCAAGGTGTCGGACAACGGCATCGGGATGGAGCGGGAGGACGCGCTGTTGGCGTTTGAGCGGCATGCGACCAGTAAGATTCGGACGGACAAGGACCTTTATCGCATTCGGACGTTGGGTTTTCGCGGCGAGGCGCTGCCGTCGATCGGGTCGGTCGCGAAAGTCGAAGTGAAAACCCGCTCCGCCGAAGCGAACGAAGGCACGCTGGTGAAGATCGAAGGCGGGAAGTTGATCGCCCACGATGTCGTCGCCGCGAAAAAAGGCACGGAGTTTAGCGTCCGCGACCTGTTTTACAACACGCCGGCACGGTTGAAGTACCTGCGCTCGATTCAGACGGAATTGGGGCACATGGTCGATTATGTCAACCGCTTGTCGCTGGCGCATCCCGACATCTCGTTCCGCGTGTACCACAACGGGCGGCAGTTGCTACAAACGCCCGGCGACGGGAAGCTGTTGCACGCGGTGGCGGCGATTTATGGGAATGACATGGCGCGGCAAATGTTGCCGATCGAATGGGAAGACTATGATTATAAGATCGTAGGGGCGGTTGGTTTTCCCGAGTTGAATCGGGCAAACCGCAACCACTGTTCGTTCATCGTGAACGGTCGGTATGTGAAGAGTTATCAGCTGTTGAATGCGGTGCAGGCGGCGTATCATACGCGGTTGCCGATCAACCGTTATCCCGTGTGCGTGATCACGCTGGAGCTCGACCCGAGCTTGGTCGACGTCAACGTGCACCCGAACAAGTTGGAGGTTCGCTTTTCGGAGGAGAAGGACGTGACGCGTGCCGTACAACAGGCGGTGGAGCAGGCGCTTCGCAGGCAGACCTTCATCCCGAAGGCAACGGCGAAGTCGGTAGCAGACCGTGGAGCGAAGGAAAAGTCGGAGCAAACCCAACTCAACCTGCCACAAGGGTTTGACGCACGCGGGGCCGGAAGCGGGGCAGCAGGAGCCGAGCGGAACGGGGCTGAAACATCCGCTTACGGCGAACACTCGCCGCAGGGCCAAGGCACCAACGGCCCGAAGTACCGTGACACGCTGCCCAACGGCGGCTCCATCGTCAGGGAAACGCCCTTGCCGAAGTCGTATCAAACGCGACGTGACGCACCTCATCGCGACCAAGTGGAAGCGGCACTCGGGGCGTACAAGGCAACGGAATCTTTTGGCAAAAAAGAAGAGGTGTCCGGCGAGGCGTCACAGCAGCATCGAGAGACTTCTTCTTTGGAAGCAACATCTAATTACGTTTCTGAGCAAGGAAGACAGGATTCCTCTGCCACTCAACAGCAGGGGAGTCAAGAGAGGGACGGTGTTCCCGCAGAAGCGACCAGCCAAACGCCTCATGCCGAGAACGAAGGTACAGGTCAGCCTGCCGAGCTCGAAGGTGCCGCGCTTGCGCACGCCTCCGCCCCCACAAACGAACCGCCCCGGCCCAACGTCCCGCAGTTTCGCCCCGTCGCCCAAGTCCTCGGCATGTACGTGATCGCGCAGGACGACACGGGGATGTACATCATCGACCAGCACGCGGCGCATGAAAAAGTGCTCTATGAAAAGTTCACCCGCCGCCTCGAAGAGCGCACGATCCAACCGCTCTCCCTGCTCGTCCCGCTGACGTTGGAACTGACCGCCTCCGAAGCGGCCCTGCTCGAACAGCGCATGCCCGACCTGATCGAATGCCAGATCGAGATCGAACGCTTCGGCGGCACGACCTTCCTGATCCGCACCGTGCCGGATATCTGGGAAGGGCTGAACATGCAGGAACTGCTTCAAGAGCTGATCGACGAACTGCTGCAGGAAGGCAACGTCCGCAACCCGCGCGCCTTGATCGAAGCGCGCGTGATCACCAAAGCCTGCAAATCGGCGATCAAAGCCAACCAATGGCTCTCGATGCCCGAGATGGCGGCGCTGTGCGACCAACTGCGCGAGTTGGACAACCCGTTCAACTGCCCGCACGGCCGCCCGATCATCATACACATGTCCAACTACGACTTGGAAAAGCAGTTCAAAAGGGTGATGTGATGACCAAGCCAACCGTTCCGACTAAAAAAAATCCGGTGCTGATCGTCACCACCGGCCACAAAGAACGCTATGAGCACGTCAAGCTCGCTCACGAATACGCCGCCGAACTCGGGGCGGCCTACATACAACGCAAAGACCGCTCGCTGGAGATGCTGCGCCACGACACCGGCGCCGACATCGTGCTCGTCTGCACGGACAAAGCCAAGCTCTCCATCGGCGATGCGGACTTCTTTTTTCACCCCAGTATGGCGAATACGAGAATCAAACGCTTGCGTAAAGGCGAAAATGACATCGTGATCGACCGCACGGGCGCACGTCCCGGCGACACCGTCCTCGACTGCACCCTCGGCCTTGGTTCCGACTCGATCGTGTTCGCGCACGTCGTCGGCGACAGCGGCCGCGTGATAGGCACGGAAGCCTCGCCGATCATCGCCACTCTCGTTCGCCGGGGCTTGCAGGAGCTGGTGTCCGACATCAAGGAGGTCACCGCCGCCATGCGCCGCGTCGAAGTCGTCTGCGCCGATCATCTGACCTATCTGCGTTCGCTGCCGGACAAGTCGGTCGACATCGTCTATTTTGACCCGATGTTTCGCAAGACGGTGGAAGACTCGGTCCCGATCGAGCCGCTGCGCATCCTCGGCGACGACTCGCCGCTGACGGAAGAGGCGATTCAGGAAGCGAAGCGCGTCTGCCGCCGCCGTATCGTGCTCAAGGAGCGCTGGTACTCCCAAGAGTTCGCTCGCTTAGGGTTTCAACTGCCCGCCAAGCGCGCATCCGGCTCCGTGCATTACGGCTGGATCGACGTGGAAGGAGGGACAGACGCATGACCGACAACATAACCCCGCGCCAAGCCAAGCCGACCGTCCTGATCATCGTCGGCCCGACCGCCGTGGGCAAGACCGCTTTTTCCATCGCGGCGGCGAAAAGGTTCGATGGCGAGATCCTCTCGGCCGATTCGATGCAGATCTACCGGGGCATGGACATCGGCACGGCGAAGGTGACGCCCGAGGAGATGGAAGGCATCCCGCACTATGGGCTGGACTTGATCGACCCGGACGAGTCCTACACCGTCGTGGAGTTCCAAGCGTACGCCGACCGCGTGATTCGCGACATCTGGAACCGCGGCAAACTGCCGGTCGTCGTCGGCGGCACGATGCTCTATGTCAAATCCCTGACCGATCATCTCGATTTCACCGAGGCGAAGGAAGACCCTGCGTTTCGCGACGAGATGTATCAGTTGGCTGAGCAGGAAGGGGCGGACGTCGTCTATGCCCGCTTGCAGGAGGTCGACCCCGAATCGGCGTCTCGTCTGCACCCGAACGACGTCAAACGGGTGATCCGTGCCTTGGAAGTCCATCGCGTCACCGGCGTGCCGATGTCCCAAGCCTACAAAGAAGCACCGCCCGAGCCGAAATACGATGTGATCCTCGTCGGTCTGAACCTCGAAGACCGCGCACACCTCTACGAACGGATCAACCGGCGCGTCGACATCATGATGGAGCAGGGGCTGCTGGAGGAAGTCAGGCGGCTGCTCGACAGCGGGTACCACCGCGACCTGCAAAGCATGGCGGCGATCGGCTACAAGGAGATCATCGACTATTACGAAGGGCGGATGACGCTCGAAGAGGCGGTGGACGCGATCAAGCAGGGGTCGCGACGCTACGCCAAACGCCAGCTCTCATGGTGGCGACGGGAAGAGCTCGTCCGCTGGTACGACCCTGAACAGGTGTCGATTCCTTTGCGTTTACAAGAAATCAACCAAATCCTAGAAGGAATTTCACGAGGGGTCTCCGAATAGTACTGATATATAAAAAGAGACTTGGGGGTAAATCCATTGAACAAGCAACAGATCAACATCCAAGACCATTTCTTGAACCAAATCCGCCGCGACAACATCCCCGTGATCATTTACCTCGTGAACGGCTTCCAAATTCGTGGCCTCGTCAAGGCTTTCGACAACTTCACCATCATCGTGGAATCGGAAGGCAAGCAACAGATGGTGTACAAGCACGCCATCTCGACGTTTACCCCGATGAAGAACGTGTCTTTCCACGCCAACCCGGAACAACAAGCGTAACAACCGAGTCATAGATGCCTGACTTGCAAAGAAGTGTTCTGTTCTTGACGGAACGCTTCTTTTTTTATGGAAATCGGGGAAAACTGAGGGAAGCAAGCGAAAGTTCAGAGTGGGAGAGGAGGGGTGTCGCGATGATCATGAAGCGTGAAAACGAAGGCCCGCAGCCGGGCAGCGTCGAGCATATTTTCGAGATTCTCAATGATGTGAAAGCGAACGGGTTGCCCGTGTCCGATGCGGTCGACTCGCTGGCGTATTGGTACAATGAGGCGTTCGAGCATGGGGATATTCAGGTCGAGCAGCCGGATGGGCAGGCGGAGATGGTGGACGGAGGCGACATGTGGACGTAAGGACAGGACTTTTTTTGCAAAAAAAGACCGTTGCCTATGAGGGGCAGCGGTCTTTTGCTAGGGGCTCATCGGAAGATCACGGGGACCGATTGACCGCGGCGGGTCGGGCCGTTGCGCGGGTCTTTGGTCATGCGGATTTCGAGGAGCCCGTTTTTGTAGGCGGCGCGGACTTGGTTCGGCTTGACGCGGACGGGGAGTGAGATCGAGCGTTCGAAGTCGCCGCGATACCGCTCGTTGCGATCCCAGCGGTCGTCGCGAAACTGGGCGAAGCGACCGGACGCCGAACCGCGCATCGTCAGCGTGTCGGCCGTGACTTTGATCTCCACATCGTTGGGAGCTTGCAAACCGGGTACCTCGGCGACGGCGACGACTTCCTGCCGCGTTTGGTAAATGTCGACGGCGGGGTAGCCGTCGCCCGTTCGCGTGCCGGTAAAAGGATCTGCGCCGTGCATACCGCCTTCGCCGCCGAACATCTGTTGCCAATCGGGCATGTTTTGTAGTTTGTTCAGTTCTTGCATCGGCATTTGTTTCATGATGTTTTGGAGAAACTGCGGCCCGAACATGCGGCGCAACTGCTCGTTCATGTTGCCGAGGTTGGCGAACGGATTGCCTTTGCCGCCTGCGTCGCCGTTGCCCATGCCGTTCCAATCCCAGTTCATGCACCGATCACCTTCCTTCCGTTACAGGCTATGCGCGAGGCGGGGGAGTGGCAACTTGGACAATTTTATGGGAAAAGGCAGGAAATGGAGGGCGTGGTGGGGAAGTTCACAGAATCAGAAATCGGAAAGAAAGCAGAAGCGAATCGATTTGGGACATCGGGGGGAGAAGATGGGACGGAAATGGACTGGGAAAATCGCGATCGTGACCGGGGCAAGTCGATTAAAAGGGATCGGGGCTGCGATCTGTAAGGCGCTGGCTGCTGAAGGAGCAGATATCTTTTTTACGTATTGGACGGACTACGACAAGCAGATGCCGTGGGGGTCAGATCAGGCGGAACCGCACACCTTGCAGGAGGAGATCCGAGCGCTTGGGGTGCGGTGTGAGAGCGTGGAGGTAGATCTGGCCGATCCCAAGACACCGGGTGAGTTGTTCGAACTGGTAGAAAAAACGCTGGGCAGCCCTTCGGTGCTGGTCAACAATGCTTGCTATTCGGTGAATGACGGGTATGAGGCGATCGAGGCGAGCTTGCTGGATCGGCATTATGAGATCAACGTGCGGGCGACGACGATGATGAGCGTGGAATTTGCGCGGCGTTTTTCGCAGGGGAGCGGCGGTCGCGTGATCAACATCACCTCCGGCCAGTCCAAAGGGCCGATGGTCGGGGAGATCGCGTATGCCACGACGAAAGGCGCGATCGACGCCATGACCGTCACCTTGGCTGCGGAAGTCGCGACGAAGGGGATCACGGTGAATGCGGTGAACCCGGGGGCGACCGATACGGGGTGGATGACGTCTGAGATCGAGCAGGCGCTGTTGCCGAGCTTTCCGTTTGGTCGGGTAGGCAAGCCCCAGGATGTGGCGCGGTTGGTTGCCTTCTTGGCGAGTGAGGAGGCCGGGTGGATCACGGGTCAGGTGATGCATTCGGAAGGCGGGTTTGTGAGATAGTTCTTATTCTCGCGGCGTATGTGTTGAAGTAAGTGCTTTGAAGTAGACAGAGGAAGGTGGAGTCGCGTGTAAGTGCGGCTCTTATTTTTATTGTCGCCATCAGTTGTCGCTCACAGATGCAAAGTGCGACCCTTACATGAAGATGCAGGGGTTTTCTTGTTTGAACAGGCAACAGGGAACACGTCTTCGTGTAGGATATCGGGAACGTGAATGTCCGTGCGGGCAGAGTCAGTGGGCGAGGAGGAACGATCATGTCACAAGTACATCCTTCGATGCGTCCAAAAGTCAAGGGGGATACGTTTTTTCTGACAGGTTCGGATGACGATGTGTATTTTCGAAACAACGAAGGTTCTTTTCAAATGAAAGGGCATTCGATCGCGCAGTGGGTGGAGAAACTGCTCCCGATGTTTGACGGCACCCGCACGCTGGAGGAACTGACGGAAGGACTGTCCGACTCGCATCGGGATCAAGTGTACGAGATCGCTCGGGTGCTGCTGGACAACGGTTATCTGCGCGATCTCTCGGAGGATTTGCCGCATCAGTTGACTGATGAGGTGTTGCAACGTCAAGCGGCTCAGATCGAGTTCTTGGATCGAGTTGTCGGTTCGGGGGCTCATCGTCTGGAAGTCTATCGCCGGGCGAAGGTGCTGGCCATCGGCTCCGGTCCTTTCTTCGTGTCGCTGGTGTCGGCGTTGCTCGAATCCGGCCTGTCCAAGTTTGATTTTTTGATAAACGATGAGGTGTCGACGAATCGTGAGCGTCTGACCGAATTGGAGGCATATGCGAGACGGTCGGATGCTGAAGTGAAATTGACGGAGCTGGACCCTGCCCGGAATGGTCAGCGTTCGTGGCAGGAGGTCGTCCAACCGTATGACTGGCTCATCCATGTTTCGCAGGAGGCGGATGTCGAGGAGCTGCTGTCGCTACAAGCGGCTTGCCGTCAAGGAGCCAAGGCGTTGCTCCCGGCCGTCTGCCTGAAGCAGACGGGTCTCGCAGGGCCGCTGATCCACCCGGACGCGGATGGGTGCTGGCTGTCGATGTGGCGCAGGCTGCATCGAACCGCTCTGGGGAGTGGCTCACCATTGACGCACAGCTTCTCGATGACAGCCGGAGCGATGCTGGCAAACGTCGCGGTGTTCGAACTGTTCAAGGCGATCACCGGCGCTTCTCCGTTGCAGAATGCGTGTTTCCTACTTGATCTGGAAACGCTCGAAGGGAACTGGCATGAATTCCTGCCGCATCCCGATGTGATCGGTCTTGCCGATGTGCAGCGGGTAGATCGATTCGAGTCGAAGCTGGACAACGGCCCCGGACGTCAGGCGGCGGAGCGGTACTACAGCTATTTTCAATGGCTGACCTCTGCAACATCCGGGATTTTTCATGTGTGGGATGAGGAGGATCTGACACAACAGCCATTGGCGTTGTGTGCTGTGCAGGTCGCCGACCCTCTATCAATAGGAGTGGCCGACCTGCTTCCGAAGGTTGTGAGTTCTGCTGTGACACACCTGGAGGCACGGATGCAGGCCGGATTTGCAGGAATCGAGTCCTATGTGTCTCGCTTGATCGAAAAGACACCGTGGAAACAGGCGGCAGTGCCGTCATGCTACGTGGGCGTAGGGACGGGTGGCACGGTGGCAGAGGCGATCGGTCGCGGGTTGCAAGCTTGTCTGGAACATGAACTTTTCCGGCAATTGACCGGAGCGCCCCTCACGATTCGGGCCGTGAAGTTGGAGGCGGTGGAAGACGAATTCAGCCGATTTGCTCTTGAAACGTTGGCGACGAGGAAGGGACCGCCGGCAATCGGGCGGGGAGCGGACGTTTGCGGATTCCCGGTCTTGTGGGTGGGAGCGGGAGGCCGATGGTATGGCGGGATCGGCGCGACTGTGGAATGGGCCTTGGGAAAAGCGTTGCAAAAAGCGCTTGCGGACGTGCAGCATCCGTCTTCTACCACTTCTTTGCGCCAACCGGTACTGGAACAGCTGTCTGTGATCACGGAAGGTGACCCGTATTCCTTGCAAATCCCTGACAGCAGCCTTGTTGGCTGGTCTGAGGTGGTATTGACCGCTATGGGGGTGCTGCAAGGGCAGGGAAAGCGTCTGGACGTATTCGATCTGGCACTGGAACCATTTCTGCAAGGTGTGTTGGCCGGGGTGTACGGTGTGGTGTTGCGAGAGGAAGTGGGAGGATGAGTCTTGATTCGTTTTTGTACCTGTTGCATTATGCCCCGCATAGGAGCGGTTCATCGGATTGGGAGGTGGACTGGAGCGATGCGCCGCTGTCGTATAAGCTCTATCGTCATTTGCCCGTGATTCCCTTGTCTGCGGAAGTCCCGTTGACGCTTGAAGGGCAGCGGGTGTCGGGACAGCCTGAGTTGGAGGCACTGGGTCATTTTCTTGCGTATTCGTATGGCGTTACGCGGATTCACTGTACACAAGGGTCGCCATTGCCAAGGCGCTATGTTCCATCGGGTGGCGGGTTGTTCCCGAGTGAAGTGTATGTGTATCTGAAGCTGGCAAATGCACCGCACGGTGTCTATCACTATGATGCGGCGCATCACCGGTTGGTGTTGTTGCGAGAAGGGAATTTTGATGGATATCTCGGGCGAGCGCTTGGGGAACGCTGTGAGTTGTCGGATTGCTTCGGTGTGGCATTTGTGTCGACGGTGTTCTGGAAGAACTTTTTCAAATACAACAATTTCGCCTATCGCTTGCAGGGGGCGGACGCGGGGGTGCTGATCGGCCAGCTGTTGGAAGTGGCGAAACGGTTTGGTTTTGAAACGGGCGTCTACTTTCAATTCCTTGATCGCGCCGTCAATCATCTGCTCGGGCTGGCGGAACAGGAAGAGAGCGTGTATGCGATTCTGCCTTTGTCGGTGAAGCCGCAGGTTAGGCTTTTTGCTGGGACATTTCAGAGGGAGGCTGTCACTTCGGGGGAATTGTGTCAGGAGTTGCCTGTCATCCGAACGGAACAGGTTCAGCGGTCAAAGGTGATTCGGGACTATTCGATGCTGACCCGTATGAACGAAGCGTCCCTGCTGGAGTCTACGCAGGCATTTCAGCAGATCGGCGGAGGGGAGACACATGGGGCAGAGGGGGAACTTGACCTCCATTTGCCCGATGTGAGATTGCTCGGTTATGATTTGGCCGAGGTCTGCCGCAAGCGCTTCTCGCCGGGAGAGAGTTTTGCGGCGCGAGAGGTGGGGAGGCTGCAGGTCGGTGCTCTTCTACGCGATGCGGTGAGTTCCTTCAACTACTGCAACGATCTTGACGATGCGGATAAGACCCCGGAGGCTCCACGTGTCAATTTGTACGGATGTGTTCGCAAGGTGAAGGGCATCCCGGATGGGGCGTATGCGTATGATCGTGTTCGTCATGGCTTGCGCAGGCTGCAGTCCGGTGACCTTGGCGGGTGGCTGCAAACGAGTCTGATGGTGCACAACCTCAATCTGGCGCAGATCCCCTTGCATCTGCATGTGGCGGGTGATCGCCATCATTTGACGAAGGCGCTCGGGAAGAGGGGGTATCGCATCGCGCAGATGGAAGCCGGCCTGATGGTGCAGAGACTGTTGATTGCGGCCACTGCGCTGGATCTGGGTGGGCACCCGCTGCTCGGTTTTGATGCGGGCAAGATGGATTACCTCTACGACGCCACGTCACAAGGCAGAAGCACGCAGATCTACGTCCCGATCGGACGGCATCGAGCGAGCAGTGAGTGGCGAGGGATGTTGCGCTGAGCGTATAGGACGAATGCGTAAAGAAAAAATTATTCTAAATTACCCCTTGCATCTCCCGCGAAAATCCTGTATATTAGATCTCGCAGGGCACACGAGACACGCGCTTCTGAGTGCTTGACTTTCGATGTGAAACCTGCGATACTAACAACCGAACACGTTGTATCGACGTTACGATGCGCGGATGTGGCGGAATTGGCAGACGCACTGGATTTAGGTTCCAGCGGGAGACCGTGGGGGTTCGAGTCCCTTCATCCGCACCATACCCATCACGCGTTGTTGGTGAATTTCATACGTGCCCTTAGCTCAGCTGGATAGAGCGTTTGACTACGAATCAAAAGGCCAGGAGTTCGAATCTCTTAGGGCACGCCATTTCGGGGATATAGCTCAGTTGGTAGAGCACCTGCCTTGCAAGCAGGGGGTCAGCGGTTCGAATCCGCTTATCTCCACCATTTTCATCACTGTTCCTCGATAGCTCAGCTGGTAGAGCGCCCGACTGTTAATCGGACGGTCACAG
>DASTWJ010000133.1:0-14548 GCA_035776695.1 Bacilli bacterium | reverse complement strand
GTCGCCCACCTTGAACAGTTCATGGAGAAGACGGAGGAGTCCCGCAAAGGCAAGATCCTGCTCGCCACCGTCAAAGGCGACGTCCACGACATCGGCAAGAACCTCGTCGAGATCATCTTGGGCAACAACGGATTTGACGTGATCAACCTCGGGATCAAGGTCACACCCGAGCAACTGGTGCAAGCCTGCCGCGAGCACAACCCCGACCTGATCGGCTTATCCGGCCTGCTCGTCAAGTCCGCGCAACAGATGGTGATCACCGCCCAAGACCTGCGGGCGGCCGGCATCGACAAACCGCTGCTCGTCGGCGGGGCCGCTCTGACCCGCAAATTCACCGCCACCCGCATCGCGCCGGAGTACGACGGTCTCGTCCTCTATGCCAAAGACGCGATGGACGGCTTGGAACTCGCCAACAAACTGAGCCACCCCGAGCAAGCGGAGAAACTGCGCCTGAAAGTGCAACAGGAACAGCAAGCGCTGCTCACCCCGCAGCAGGAAGTCGCCGCCACCGAAGCCAAGGCGATCCCGAGTCGCTCGCCCGAGATCACGTTTGAAAATGACACCGTGCTCCCCCCGCCCGACTGCGACCGCCACATCCTGCGCGACTACCCGTTGGGTCATCTGCAACCGTATCTCAACCTGCGGATGCTGCTCGGCAAGCACTTGGGTCTGAAAGGCAACGTCGAAGCGCTGCTCGCATCCGGCGACGAGAAAGCGACCGAATTGAAGGCGGTGATCGACGAACTGCTCGCCCTCGGCAACCGCGACAAGATCATCCGCCCGCAGGGGATGTACCGCTTCTTCCCCGCCCAGTCGGATGGCAACAAGATTCTGATCTACGACCCGCAAGACCACTCGCGCGTGTTGGAAACGTTTGATTTTCCCCGCCAGCAAGTGGAGCCATACCTCTGCCTGAGCGACTTCCTGCGCCCGGTCGAAAGCGGAATCATGGATACCGTCGGGTTCCTCGTCGTCACGGCGGGGCAAGGCGTAACCGAGTTGGCGAACCGCTGGAAGGAAGAAGGTCACTACTTGCGCTCCCACGCCCTGCAAGCGTTGGCGTTGGAGCTGGCGGAAGCGTTCGCCGAGCGCGTCCACCACATCATGCGCGACGCGTGGGGCTTCCCCGACCCGGCCGACTTCACGATGCAAGAGCGCTTCGGTGCCCGCTACCAAGGCATCCGCGTCTCCTTCGGCTACCCGGCCTGCCCGAACCTCGACGACCAACAACAACTGTTCCGCCTGCTGACCCCTGCTGACATCGGCGTCCAGCTCACCGACGGCTCCATGATGGACCCCGAAGCCTCCGTCTCCGCCCTGGTGTTCTCGCACCAGCAAGCGCGGTACTTCAACGCCTAAATGTCTATTCACATCGAAAAGGCGGTTCTTCTCAACACTGAGAAGAACCGCCTCTTTTCTTATATCCGAACTATTTGACTCGGTGAGTCTCCGACTTTTTCTTCAACATCTTGATGTACGCGGACGTCGAAGCATCCGCTTCCCGATCCATCGGTGCTTTGGGAACCACATATTGTCCGTTGCTTTGATCAGCAAGTCTGTCAATAAGCTTTTCCATCAAACACACCTCCTACGTTAAGTATACCCGAATCAAGTCTTTGGCCGCAACATCATCGAGGATCATGCGCTGCCCGTAAGCGATCATGCCATATTCCATTTGATAGTAGGCGATCAACCCTGTCTTTGCATCCAAGGCCGTGAACCCATCATATCCTTGCTCAACGCTTCTCTGACACGCGATGGCAAACAAATGCCCACCAACACGGAAAAACTCACGACGCTCCCCGCGATTGTGCGGAGCACTTTCCGCCAGCAAGACAAATACATGGTCAGTCATCAACTGAATCGCCACAACGCCCTCAATTCTGTCAGAACCCCCCCGCACCATCAGCTTGTACACTTCAACATCGGGAGCCCCCTGAAAATAGCACCTCCAATCAAAGCTTTTCTCCCAACCCTCGTCCCGTTTCATCGCCTCTACATCTTCAAGGGTAAGCACGTCATACACAGTTGGATACTCTTCATTCGTGCGAGCATGGAGCAGCATTCTACCACCGCCAAGAGGATTTATAATAACCCTATCCTACTCGAAAATGAATTCGTGGTAAATGAGTTGATTTATGTTTTCTTCACGCAAAAATCCCCTCTCTCCGGTCCAACCACCGAAAAGAGGGGATATTTTTGATCCTAACGCACAAACTACACTCCACTCAAGAAAAAACATCGCACTCAAGAAAGAAAGTCTACCAGCGAAACTCACTCCAACTCACTTACTACGACGCCCAACCAATCACTCAGTACGAATACGACTCGATCATCGTATTCATCGTGTGGTCCGCCAGTTGCGGCACTTGGTAATACCCGTTGTAGTTCAGGTACTGCCAGCACTCATACGCCATCTCCTGACACAAGTTCGCGCCGGTCGCATGGTAGGTGCGGATGTTCGGCTGGACGCACTCCAACGCCCAGTTCATCGACATCACGGCACTCGACTTGTGCAACCCGAGCGCCACTTCGGCGATCGTGCGATCACTCAACTGACGAGCGTTCGGGTTCGGTGCGGGCGATTGCGGGTGGTTCAGGCCGATCTGCGGTCGCTCGTAGACGTTCATCTGCGGCGTGTGCGGCATGTTCATCTGCGCCATGCCTTGGTTGTTCAACAGGCCCACACCCATCTGATACGCCTGCACCATCCGCCGCTGTTGATTGGACAGAATATCGCGCAGATGCGGGTCTTGCGCTTGGTTGATCAACACGCCGTTGAGCTCGATGATCGACGCTTTGCTGCGCAGCGCTTCATTGGTCTCCAAAAACTCATGAGCCCCGAAACGAAGCCCCTGACCTTGGCTCGGCGGCTGCATCGTCGCCGTACCGCCACCCATCGTACCGAAAGGATACATACCGTTCATCTCATTCCCTCCCTTACCTGCTATGTAAGTCACTCACACATCCCTCACATAGAATGACTTCTCAGCCGCCCCTTTATACACCCGATTTTTATACAAAAAAAGCCCTGTGCTCACGCCGCAACGTGAACACAAGGCTCTCTCCTGCTCGCAAAAACTTATTTCTTCTCCGTCAAACGCATGAACTCTTCCACGTCCGCCAGCACGACGTCCATCGCCGCCTGCCAGAAGTCCGGCTTGGTCAGGTCCGCCCCGAGGTGCTTCTGCGCCAAGTCTTCCACCGTCATCCGACCGGTGTCTTGCAGCAGCGCCACATACTTCGCGGCAAACGTCGGGCCTTCCTGCAACGCCTGTGCGTACACGCCGGTCGAGAATAGAAAGCCGAAGGTGTACGGGAAGTTGTAGAACGGCACGCCCGTGGAATAGAAGTGCAGCTTCGACGCCCAGAAGTGCGGGTGGTACTCGTCGAGCGCCCCTTGGAACGCCACTTTTTGCGCGTCGACCATCAGTTCGTTGAGACGTTCAACGGAGACCAGACCCTTCTCGCGTTCCGCATAGAAGTTCTGTTCGAAGATAAAGCGCGCGTGGATGTCCATCAGCAACGCCACGGCGCGCTGTACTTTGTCTTCCAGCATCGCCAGACGCTCTTCCTCGCTCGATGCGTTCTTGATCGACGCATCGGAGACGATCTGCTCCGCGAAGGTCGACGCCGTTTCCGCGACGTTCATCGCGTAGCTCTGCGTCATCGTCGGATGGTCTTTCAGCACGTCGCTGTGATACGCGTGACCCAGTTCATGCGCCAGCGTCGCGTTGGTCGACGCCGAGCCGTTATAGGTCATGAAGATCCGCGTCTCCTTGGTCAGCGGCAACGAGGTACAGAACCCGCCCGGACGCTTGCCCGCACGGTCTTCCGCTTCGATCCACGCGTTTTCAAACGCACGTTCGGCAAAAGTCGCCAAGTTCGGGTCGAAGTGACGGAACTGCTCGACGATAAAGTTTGCGCCTTCCTCGTACGTCATCGTCGTCGACGCTTCGCCGATCGGCGCGTACATATCGTACCACGTGGACTTCTCCTGCCCCAACAGCTTTGCTTTGCGGTTCAAGAACTGAACCAGCGGCGCTTTGTTCTTCTCGATCACCGCCCACATCGTGTCGAGCGTTTCGCGCGTCATGCGGTTGATGTCCAGCGGCTCGCCGAGGATCGAATCCCAGCCGCGGTGTTTGTACATCTGCAGGCGGAACCCGCCGAGGTGGTTCAGGCAGGACGCGATCATCTCCGCTTCCTTGGAGAACGCCTCCTCCCAAGCGGCGAACGCGCGTTGGCGCACATCGCGGTCAGCCGAAGACGAGTAGGTGTTTTGCGCTTGACCGACCGACAGCTCGACCGTCTCGCCGTTTTTCTCAAACGGGATCGTCATCCGACCGATGATGTTGCCGTACAACGTGCCCCACGCATGATAGCCGTCCACGGACAGGTCGGTGATCAGCGCTTCCTGCTCGGGTGCCAGCTTGTTCGCCGCACGACGACGACGCTCGTCGACCGGGAAGGCGATCGGCGCGATGTTCGGCGATTCCAACAGCGTCGCCCATTGTTGATCCGACACGTCGAGCAGCAATTTGTCGAGCAGCGTGCCCGCAGACGTATACTTCGCAGACAGGCTTTGCAAACGACCGGTCAGCAGTTTCGCTTTGTTGTCCTTGACGTTTTGCGCATTCAGGCAAGAGATGAAAGCAGACGCTTGGCGCAGGCGTGCGTAGATGTCCTGCACCGTGTCAAACAGCGCCCCCCACTGGTCAACAGTCAGGTCGGCCGCCGACAGCGCACCCAGACGCTCGGCATAGCTGTTGACGTCTTGCTCCAATTCGTTCAGGAACGAAGCGAACTCCGCCGATTCGCTGCCGCCCGGGAAGATCGTTTCCAGATTCCAAGTTTCGGACAAAGGTGTTTTCATATAAGAACCCTCATTTCTTCCTATGTAGTGAAAATAGTTCTAGTAGAGTGTATCTCTATTCATTCTATCGTATTCCTCCGACAACACAACCCTTTTTCCAAAATTCGTAAAACTCTGCACAACGCCTTACAGCGCCTCCCATTCCTCGCGCAAAATTCCCATCTTCACCGAGTCGTAGTACTCGCCGTCGACGATTCGCGCCTTGCGAATCCGCGCCTCTTCGATCATCCCCAGCTTGCGGGCCAGCCCGATCATCCGTTCGTTGCCTGACCATGTAGCCAAGCCCAGCCGCACGATGTCCATGTGCGCAAACAGATAATCCACCCACATCCGAAACGCTTCCGTGCCATACCCGCCCGACCAATAGCGCGAGTCCATGATCACGATGCCCGCTTCCATCCAGTTGGTGACTTCGCTTACCCAATACCACGAGACCTGGCCGATCAGCTTCCCGTCCGCCTCGATCACCAAGGCCCGCCGCGTCTCCTCCGTCCCCACCGCGTCCAACCGCGGCTGCAACTGCTCCCGAAACGCTTCCCGCGTCTTCGGCTCGATCGTGAAATACGGCCCGTTCCACTTCTGATACTCCCGATCCTCCGCCTCATACGTCCGATGATACAGCACCTCCACATCCTGCTCCGTCAGGTCGCGCAGAATGACGTGGTTGCCTTTCAACTTGATGATGCTCACGTCCACACAGCCTTTCTTATCAAAAAGTTCCCTGTTACGCCCGATGCAACGGCAACAGCACCGAAAACTGCGTGCCGACGCCTTTTTCGCTTTCGATCTCGATCTTGCCGTGCATCGTGTCGATGATGCGATGGCAGACCATCATGCCAAGCCCCGTCCCTTTCGCTTTCGTCGAATAATAGGGCGTGCCCAGCTTGCGGATCTCCTCGGGGCTCATCCCCGCCCCGTTGTCGATCACTTTGATCACCACCAGCTCTCGACGGCGAAACGCCTGCACAACCAAGCACCCGCCGCGCTCCATCGCCTCGATGCCGTTTTTCATCACGTTCATCAGGACTTGGTTCAGCTTCTCCGCATCGCCTATGACCGTCAGCCCGGCTTCCAAGTTGTGAACGATCTCCACATTTTGCAGCGTCGAGTAGGAGGAGATCACATCGACCACCTGCTGGACCCGCTCCGCCACATCGATCACCTGCTCCGACTCCTGCTGCGGCTTGGCAAACGTCAGAAAATCACTGATGATCGTATGCGCCCGGTCGAGCTCGGAGATCACCAGTTGGACATACGGCTTGGAGTCTTGCGGAATCTCCTTCTCGTTGAGCAGTTGCATGAAGCCGCGAGCGACTGTCATCGGGTTGCGCACCTCATGCGTCACCGCCGCCGCCAACTGACCGATCACCACCTGTTGACGCTGGCGTTCGATCCGCATGGCGATCGCCTCCTGCAAATTCTCCAGCAGGCTCACGGCCACGATCATCGCAAACACATGCAACAGCGGGAACAGCAAGCAAGACAGCCAATACCCGTCGATCGGCACCCATCCGTGCTCCAGCACGCGAATCATCGTGAACCCGATGATCGTGCTCGATTTCAGCAGCACGAACAGCGCGGCAAACCACACCTTTTTCTGCCGACGATAAGTCTGAAATCGTTTGGCGACCCAGTAGGCGATCGTCAGCCAGATCGCGCTGTTCGTCAGGAAGATCGCCAGCCCTTCGCCGCCCAGATACAGACGAAACCCGACCAGCATCGCCAGCGCGATCAGACTCGCCGGCAAGCCTCCATACCAGACCGTCAACACGATCAACACCGTGCGCAAGTCGTAGTAATGCCCGGGGAACATCTCGTTCGCAAACAGCATCGAAACGACGATCGCCCCTGTAAACAACAGCCCCAGCAGAAAGCGGTTGTGCTCTTCCGCCTCCTTCTCCCGCATCCGATCCACCCAGAGCACCTGATAGAACAGGATCGGGAGCACCACGATCACTATCTGAAACACCAGATCTTTGACAACGTCCAAAATTCCCCCACCTCAATCACGATGTGAATCCTCACTTATCCAAACTTGATCCCCACAACCTATCAAGTATAAAATTACTTCTCTTCCTATAAAGATACCAGATGAAACAATAAAAGGAAAAGGGAAGATCGACCCAACGCGCTGGTAAGAGCAAGCGAAAGCGGGCAACCTACCCCTATCCGACTGCCTTATTTTGAAAAAAAGTACGTGCCGATAAGGAGGAACCGCAACCATGTATGCTTGGAAACGACCGTTCGCCGCCTTGCTCTGTCTGCTTCTGCTGGGGACGACGCCGGCGGCTGCGCAAACCGATACCCCCCCCTATGACCAGCAGGTGGATGCCGAGATGGCCGCTTACTACCCGGAGGATATCGCCACCGTCCCGTGGGCGGAAGATACGATTCTCGACCTCGTGCACGCCGACATCGTGAAGGGGTATGACATCGCCGACGGGCGGGTCGCCGTCCATCCGAATGCGACGATCACCCGCGCCGAATTTGTCGCACTGCTCGTGCGGGCGTTACATCTGCAAAAAGCGGCCAACGCGCAATCGTTTGTCGATGTTCCGGCGACTTCCTGGTACTATGACGTGATCTCCACCGCTTCCTCGCTCGGGATCGTCAACGGCGTGTCGAGCAACCGATTCGCGCCGACGAAGAACATCCGCCGCGACGAGATCGCCAAGATCCTCGCCGTCGCGTTTGCCCAGTCGGTCAACTTCAACGGACCGTCCACCCCGTTTCAAGACGTGGGCACCTATTGGGCGCGTCCCTACATCAACCAAGTCAGCGCAGCCGGCATCGTCAACGGGTACGATGCAAGCGGCGGACAAGCGTTTCGCCCGGCGAAAAACGCCTCCCGCGCCGAAGCGATGACGATGCTCCAACGGGCGTTGAAGAAGCAGTCCTACGCGTTGCCAAACGACATCGCCTTGAAAAACCTCGTCCTCGCCAACGAAGACGCGTTCTACAACAACTACAAAGCGAACGACTGGGCGAAGCAACTGACCGCTCAAGCGCAGTACATGACGGGCGAAGCGAAGCGTCGTGCCGACTTCAACGTCCACTTCATCCAGCAGCAGGCGGCTCGCGGCGCGACGATGCAGATCACGCGCGACACGGAACCGACCGCCGCCATCCTCTCCAAGTCGGATCAGTTCGCCGTCGTCCAGTTGAAGAATGCGAACTACACCGCCACGCTGAATGCCCCCAACCTGCAAGGCGAAGAAACCAAGTTTGATGCAGGCGCGATCCTCTACCTGCGCAAACTGCCGAACGGGGACTGGAAGATCTACAGCGCCACCCCCACGGCGGAAGAAGAGGTCCAAGGCGGGCTCAACGCGTCCTAACCACGAACCTTTTTCACAAAATGAGACCGTGCCAACAAAAAGCCTCCTGCTCAGCAACTTGAGCAGGAGGCTTTCGGCTGTCTGCCGCTTGTTCTAATGGCCTACGGCTTGAGCACCACTTTGATGCACTCATCCGCTTTCTCATCGAACAGCGTGTACGCCCGTTCCGCTTCCGACAGCCCCATGTGATGGGTGATGATGTCGGTCGGGTCGAACACGTTTTCTTTGATCTGGCGGTAGAGCTCCGGGATGTAGTGGATCACGGGTGCCTGCCCCATCTTGACCGTGATGTTGCGGGCGAACAGGTCGCCGAGCGGGAAGGCGTTGTAGCGAGCTCCGTAAACGCCGACCAGTTGGATCGTGCCGCCTTTGCGCACCGCTTGGGCGGCGAGGTTGATCGCGCTGAGGGTGCCGCCTTGGAGCTTGAGCGCCGTTTCGATCTTCTCCAACGTGGTCATCTTGCCGTCCATGCCCACGCAGTCGATCACCACGTCTGCCCCGCCTTGGGTCAGCTCCTTCAACGCCGGTCCGGGGTGTTCGCCTTGGGTGAATTCGTACGTCTCGACGTTGTTCGTCCGCTTGGCGTGGGCGAGGCGGTAGTCGATGTAGTCGACGGCGATCACGCGCTTCGCCCCTTTGAGCCACGCGAACTTCTGCGTCAACAGCCCGACGGGGCCGCAGCCGAGCACGATCACCGTATCCCCCGGCTTCACCCCCGCATTGTCCACGCCCCAGTAGGCGGTCGGCACGATGTCGGAGAGGAAGAGGATCTTCTCATCCTCCAGCTCGCAGTCTTCCGGTACTTTGAACGGCGTGAAGTTGCCGAAGGGGACGCGCAAATATTCCGCCTGCCCGCCGGCGATCCCGCCGTACGTCTCGGAGTAGCCGAAGTAGCCGCCCGCGTCGCCGTGCGGGTTGGAGTTGTCGCATTGGCTCTCCAAGTGGTGCTCGCAATACCAGCACTGCCCGCAGGCGAGGGTGAACGGGACGATGACGCGGTCGCCTTTTTTCAGATGGGCGACTTCCGGCCCGACTTCTTCGACGATGCCCATCGGTTCATGGCCGATGATAAAGTCTTCCGGCGTATTTGGGACGTTGCCGTGCAGCAGATGCAGGTCGGAGCCGCAGATCGCGGTCGAGGTGATCTTGACGATCACGTCGTCGCGCTTTTCGATCTTGGGGTCTTTCACTTCCTTGACTTTGACGTCCTTGATGCCTTGAAAGGTGACAGCTTTCATCTTACGTCCTCCTCATGAGTAGACAAACCGATTCCTACGAATAGCTTGCCTAGCGAGGAAAACGCTCATGCTTCCTTTTCGAAATCAAACTTTCCGATAGCGGCGCAGGGCGAGGATGTTCAAGGTGAGAAACAGCACGCAGTAGCCGAGCAGCACCCAGAGCGAGACTTGGATGTCGCCGAGCGATTCGCCGCGGATCATCACGCCGCGCAACGCGTCGGCGGCGTGGGTGAGCGGCAGAATTTCGGAGAGCTTCCTCAGCCACTCGGGCATGTTGCGCAGGTCGAACAAGCCGCTCAGGAAGATCTGAGGCACGACGACCAGCGGAATGAACTGCACCATCTGAAACTCGTTGCGGGCGAACGCGGAGAGCAACGTGCCCAAGGAGAGGGCGACGGTCGCCAGCAGGATGTTGATGACGAGCACCGCACCGAACGCGCCGACCGATTGCACGTCGAGGATGTTCAACGTGAACCACTGCACGAGCGCCGTCTGCAAGACGGCAAACACGCCGAAGCCGAAGAAGTAGCCCAAGACGATCTCAAACCGCTTGATCGGCGTCGCCAACACCCGCTCCAACGTGCCCCCCGTACGTTCCCGCAAGAACGAGACACCGGAGATCAGGAACACGAAGAAAAAGATGAAAAAGCCGATCAGGACCGGGGCCATGTAGTCCATCTTGGTTAGATCGGTACCGCCATGCAGGAACTCAACCTCCGTAGTCAGCGGCAATTGGGAAACCGGAGCGCCATCGAGGAGGCGATCATCCGGCACCTGCGGAGCATTCGGCGCTCCAACACCGGTCGGCATTCCGGTACCGCTCGATGCCCCTGCCTGCTCCCTTCTGTTCTTCAGCTTCTCCGCCTGCTCTTGCGCGTAGCCCTTTGATGCTTCTTGCACCGCCTTTTGGACGGCGCCATTCACCGCCGGATCAGAGCCTTCCAGCACGATGTGCAACGTACCGTCTTTCAGTTGCAGATACCCGTCCGCCTCGCGATCCGCCAAGTCCTGCTTGGCTTCCTCCAACGAGACTTCCCTTACTGTCGCATCGGTCTTCTCCAACTGCTCCACAAACGGCGTCGACAGATCGACCACATCGATATCCGCCTGCGTCGTCGAGGTGGTCAGCACCACCGACAACAGCCACAACACGAGCAGCGGAGCGACAAACAACATCGCCACCGACCGTTTGTCTCGAATGATCTGCTTCAACAATCGCTTCGTCAGCGCCCAGGTTCTCATCCGCGCACACCTCCAAACCGCAGAAACGCCTCTTCGATCGTCTCCGCCTCCGCTTCCTGCTTCAACTGCTCAGGCGATCCCAACGCGATCAGCTTCCCGTCGCGAATCAGCCCCAAGCGGTCGCAATGCTCCGCCTCGTCCATCACGTGCGTCGTGATCAGAATCGACGTCCCCTGCTCCTTCAACCGCAGAAACTCCCGCCAGAAATCCTGCCGCAACACCGGGTCGATGCCGACCGTCGGCTCGTCGAGGATCAACACTTGCGGCTCGTGCAACAGCGCGACCGCCAGCGACAACCGCCGCTTCATACCGCCCGAATAGTTCTGGACAAGACGCTTGGCGTGTTCACTCAACTGCACCAGCTCCAACAACTCGGCGATCCGCGCCTTGCGCTTCCCACGCGGCACGCCGAACAATTCGGCGAAGAACACCAGATTGTCGTAGCCCGTCAAGTCGTGATACAGCGCATCCGCCTGCGCCATGTACCCGATCTTCGAGATCGTCGCATAGTCGGGCATCTTGCGCCCGAGCACGCGCACCTCGCCGCCCGCGTAATCGCCGACGGCGGCGATCGTCTTCACCAGCGTCGTCTTGCCCGAACCGGACGGCCCGAGCAGCCCGAGAATCTCGCCGCGTCCCACCGTGAACGAGATGTCGTCGAGCACGACCCGCTTGCCGAATTGCTGCACCAAGTGGCGGATCTCCACCACCGCTTCCTGCTCCCGGATGTTTGCCATCTTCGTCTCTCCTCCTTTGTCCTGTCGACCGCTATTCCGCCGATCCCTGCTTCTTCACCCCGTGCAGATACACGTCCAACAACCGCCGCAGCTCCGACTCTTCATCCTCGATCTGCAGCGCTTCCGGCGCGACGTTGCGCATCAACATGTATCCGCCGATCAAGCTCATCAGCGAGCGCAGAGCGACCACCGGATCGACCTCCTCGCGCAACGTCCCCTTTTCCACCTCTTCCTGAAAAAAGCGCGAGGCGATCTCGACCAACTTCGGCGCCAACTGCTCGCGAACGGGGTTGAGCAGTTCGGGATGAAACGCCGCCTCCGCCGCCACCGTCTTGATCAAGGGCAGGTTCTTCTCCACCAGATGCACGCGGTCTTGCATCACATCGAACAGCACCTCTTCGATCGGCCGATCCTTGCGCGTGCGAAAGATCTTCTCCACCGAGGAGATGATCAGCGGCCGGAAAAAGCGGACGACCAAGGGGATCACCATCGAAGTCAGCAGGTCTTTTTTCGTCTTGAAGTAGTTGAAAATCGTCCCTTCCGACACCCCCGCCTCCTTCGCCACCTCCGAGGTGCGAGAGGCGCTAAATCCTTTCTCCGAAAAGACTTTCACCGCCGCTTCGAGGATCTTCCAATGCTTGTCGGTCAACTGCTCTTCGCCGGCAAAACTCATGTCGTCTTTCATTTCATCCTTCATGTTTTCCTCCATGATTGAGTGCTTACTCAAATTGAGTCATTACTCAAACTATACGCCATTCGCTCCCGGAATGCAACACGGGAGGGGAATTTTGTCTGGACTAGCCCCTCTCCCCCGCTCACATGCTAGAGACAGAAGAGCGACCAAGGAGCGATCAGACATGAGCCACCAACCATCCTACCGCGACAAACGGCGCACACCCGAAGAAGCGGTGCGGGTGATCGAGCCCGGCGACGACATCATCGTCCCGCTGTCGGCCGGCGAACCGCCCGCGCTACTCGACGCGTTGCCCACGCACACCGGTCTGCGCGGCAACCGCTTGTACCAGATGCTCTCCCTGCGCCCCGCGATCCACGTCGACCCGGAACGAATCCGGCTGGTCTCCCTGTTTCTCGGCGCAGGCGACCGCCCCGGCTTTCACGAAGGCCGACTCGACCTGCTGCCAAATCACTTCTCCGACCTGCCCGCCCTGTTGCGGCAGATCACCGAGAACCGCGTGATCATGGCGACCGTTTCGTCGATTGACGACAAAGGCTACTTCTCGCTGGGCACCAACTCCGACTACACCTCGACCCTGCTCGCCGACGCCAAAGCGATCCTGCTTGAGGTCAACGAGAACATGCCCTACACGTACGGCACGAACCGCATCCACATCTCCCAAGTGACCGCTCTGATCGAGAACCACGTGCCGCTCCCCTCGCTACCCGAACCGACGATCACGGACAAAGACACGCGGATCTCCAAGCGGATTGCCGAGATCATCCGAGACGGGGACACGTTGCAGATCGGCTTCGGCGCGATCCCCAACGCCGTGATGGACTGTCTCAAAGACCACAAGGACCTCGGCATCTTCACCGAAATGTTGCCCTCTCGCGTCGTCGACCTCGTCGAGTCGGGCGTGATCACCAACGCGAAGAAAACGCTCCACCCCGGCAAGATAACGACCACCTTCGCCCTCGGCGACGAGCGCTTGTACCATTTCATGAACCACAACCCCGACCTGCTGATGCTCCCCGTCGACGAATCGAACGACCTGCGGGTGATCGGGCAAGTCGACAACATCGTCTCGATCAACGCCACCGTCGAAGTCGATTTTCTAGGGCAATGCAACTCCGAGACGGTCGCGGGCAAATACTACTCCTCCACCGGCGGCCAGTCCGACTTCGCCAAAGGCGTGCGGCTGGCGAAAAACGGGCGCGGTATCATCTGCCTGCACGCAACGGCGAAACAGGACACCATTTCCAAAATCGTTCCTGTCCTGCCACCGGGTGCCACCGTCTCCACCTCCAAGAACGACGTCGACATGATCGTCACCGAATACGGCCTCGCCCAATTGAAAGGCAAGACGATCCGCGAGCGCACTCGCGCCCTGATCGCGATCGCCCACCCGAAGTTTCGCGAGGAGCTGACGTTTCAAGCGCAGAAGATGGGGTATCTCTAAGCATAACAAAAGAGCCGCAGACACCCGTTACTCGGGGTGCTGTGGCTCTTTTCTCTGATGCGCCTTGCGCATATGGACTTCCAGCAACCCGAGGCGGTACAGCGCTTGCACCTGCTCGGGCACCACCGGCACCGGCAACACCACTTCCCGTTCAAAAGGGCCTCTGTCCCGCTCCGACAGCAGATATTGCTCCTTGGCGATCTGAGCATAGCGGTTTTGCTGCACCCCTTGAATCAACAGGCGTTGCGGCTCCACATGGAGCCGGATGTCCTCTTTGCGCTCGATGCCGGGCGCTTCGATCACGGCGATCACTTCCTGCGGGGTGTGGTAGAGATCGACTTTCGGACGCGCCCCCTCCTCCCAGAAGCCCGCTCCGACACCACCTTCTCGAAACACGGGCGACAGGCTTTTGAAAAAGTCGGGGCCGAACGCTTTCTCCAGATGAGCCCGCAACTGGCTCATGTCTTGTTGGCTCCCTTGCTCATTCGGTTTCATCCGGCGCGCCCCCCCGTTCCCGACCCGCGTTGGTTTCGATCACCCAGTCCGAGTCTTGCAGCAGCCAGTCGGTCTCGTCAGACCCCCACTCGTGGTGAGCCAGTTCTTCCGGCACCACCGGTGGCACCTCATGCCGAGTGTCCTCTGCCAGGTCGGCTTCATCCTCCGCCTCGGCTTCCTCCGATCCGAGAGGCGCATCCCGATCGTCTCGACAGCTCTTCTTTTCACTCGTTTCCTCCCCGCACGACTCCTCTTCCCGCTCCTCGGCCATCTTGCGCATCGCACCGGCCAACAGGTCGCGCATCCAGTCGGGGATCTCGCTGTTGTCCAGATTGAGCATGTCGATCACATCGGGGTCGTGGAGCACCGAGCGCAGACCGTCGACTTTGTTGTGGTCGCCGTCGACCGTGCCGAATCCTTGGTTGTGCTTCTTGTTGTTCTTAAAATCGACCTGCAGGGAGTTGCCCAAGTTGACGGCCGATGC
>DASTWJ010000132.1:0-4883 GCA_035776695.1 Bacilli bacterium | reverse complement strand
GGTGATCAGCCCTTTGATCACGGCGGTATCGTTGGTCAGGCGGGAGATCGTGTCGCCCGTTTCCTTGCTGTCGTAGTAGGGGACGGGCAGGCGGAGCAGCTTGCTCCACAGGCGGTCGCGGATGGCGGAGACGATCTTGTTGCCGCCGAAGTGCAGCAGATACACGGAGATGCCGCCCGCTACCACTTGGGCGAGCAACGCCCCGCCCATGCCGATCATCTGGGCGGCACTGAGCGAGCCGAGGGAGAAGCCGTTGACGAGGTTTTTCGTGAAAAGCGGGATCGTCAGGCCGACCAGCGTGTTGATCAGGCTGAGGATCACGGCGAGAGACAAAAGCCCTTTGGGCGGGTGGGTATCGAGAATGAGGCGGGTGAAACGTTTCATGTGGAAATCACTCCTGTCGGGTACGTCTTGGATGCCTCTACTGTATCGCGCTTGTGTAAACGGAATATAAACACGAGGTCTATTTTACCATGATCCTCCAATTACCGGGACGAATGCCGCCGGGCTTGTGCTATAGTAAAAGAATCAGAGACGACTAGATTCGGCAAGGGAGTGTACAGACATGACGATCAAATTGCGTGGCCATCATTTGCTCTGCCTGCTCGGGTATCGCGGGATGGGGTATTCGGAGGCGTATGCGGACAACATGACGCGGGTGTATCGGAAGTTGTGGGACGAGCCGGAGACGGAATGCGAGATCGTGTCGGGGCCGGACCAGTTGTGCGCTTGTTTTCCGGCGGACGGGGACTATCATTGTGAGAATCGAAATGTGGCGGAGCGGGATGCGCTGATTCTGGAGCGGTTGGGGCTGGTCGGCGGACAGGTGGTCGCGTGGTCGGATGTGCTCGCTCGCGTGGCGGACAAGATGCGGCCGGATGACCTGTTGCAGATCTGCTCGACCTGCCCGTGGCTGCCGTATGGCGTGTGTCAGGAAGGGATCGGGTTGGTGGTGGCTGGGGAAAAGCTGCCTAAGGTACGCCCGAAGGTGTATGGGGTTGAGGTAGATGAGGAGACCCGATGCAAGCATTATCACACCGAAGTGGATGTGATCGCATTGAAGTTCGGGTGTTGTGAGCGGTATTACCCGTGCTACGAATGCCATCGGGAAGTCGCCGACCACCCGCCGAAGCCGTGGCCGAAATCGCGTTTTGACGAGCCGTGCGTACTGTGCGGAGTCTGCGGGCATGAGATGACCGTTGAGGCATACAAGGCGTGTGAGTCGAAGTGTCCCAGCTGTGAGGCGGGGTTCAATCCGGGGTGCCGGTTGCATGCGCCTTTGTATTTCGAAGAATGATTCGGGCATACTACACTCCGTATAAAATCGCCTTCGAGCAGGAGTGAATCGTATGACCGAACGCAGATTTGTCGTGCAGGGCATGAACACGACGGAAGATGCCGTGTACGTCGACAGCATTTTAAGCCAAATGCCCGGCGTCCAAGGGCTGTCGATCCAGCAGGATACGGCGGAGGTCCGCTTGTCTTATGACGAGAACGCCGCGTCGTATGAGCAGATCAAGCAGGCGGTGCTGGATAAGGGGTATGGCGTGTTGAATGTCGGGGGAGACGGGCGGTAAGAGCAAGAGATAGGGGACACCCCTCCTTGATAGAGGAGGGGTATTTTTATGGTTTGGACTCCCACACGACGTCCGCTCGCTCCAGCGGTCGCTCCGTCTGCAGATAGTAGTCCTCCGCTGCCCAATACCTTCTCTCGTTGCGGGTTATGCGTTCTTGATCCCGTATGTCTTGCTTCCCACGCCCTGTCACGCGCTCGAACCTTGTCGCTCGCGGACAGTCGAGGTAGATCACCGCATAAAAGAAGCCGCGCCATTCCAATGCTCGCGCCTCCCCTTCTCCCTCTTGACAGGATCAGGAAATCACAGTACCTTTTATTTAGAAAGGCGTCTAATTCTCTAACTATCTTATTCTCTCGAGGAGGCATCTCTCCCATGGTTCCCACCAGTACGATAATCGGAATGGTTGTCAGCATGCTGATCGCGGTCTTGTTCCCGATCCTGTTGCTGATCTACTACCGCCGCAACCACCGCATCTCGTGGCAGGCGATCGGCATCGGGGCGTTGGTTTGGTTTGTGTTCACGCAGGTGTTGGAGAAAGCGATGCACGCCGGCGTGCTGCTCTCCACCGATCTGCAAAGCTACCCCGTCTGGTTCGCGATCTATGGCGGGCTGGCGGCCGGGTTGTTTGAGGAGTTCGGTCGCTACATCGCGTTTCGCTTCTGGTTGAAAAAGCGTCGCGACTACCTCGACGGCATCTCATACGGGATCGGTCATGGCGGCTTCGAAGCGGTCTTCATCGGCGTGATCGGCGGCATCACCAATTTTGTCTACATGGCGTTGTACAACGCAGGCACGCTCGAATCGACACTCCGCGGCAAAGTCCCGGAGGAGACGATCAATCAACTGACGCACAACCTGACCGACGCCAACTTTTTCCTGTCGCTTGTCGGCGGGTTGGAGCGCGTGCCGGCCGTCTTCTTCCACATCGCCCTGTCGTTGCTCGTGCTCTACGGCATTCGCCGCGGGCAGATTCGCTTCCTCGGGTTGGCGATCCTGCTGCATGCGGCGCTCGACTTCTGTGCAGCCCTTTTTGCACAAGCCTACGGGTACCTCGCGCTTACCGAAGTGATCGTGTGGCTGGCAGGTATCGCGGCTGTGGTGTTCCTGTTTAAGGCGAAGTCGCTCTTCGACAGACTGCCGGAGAATGGCACTTCCACCTCCGCGCCCTTGTAAGACAACAGGTCAATATAAAGCAAAAAGCGAGAGAGCCGCTCACGGCTCCCTCGCTTTTTCTGTTTCAGTCGCGGTTCGTTGCAGCTTAATGCCCCGCCCCGACCGCATCCACGTGCTGGACATGCTTGATGTTCCTCGCGATAAACACGACCGACAGACCGACGAACACCGCACCGACGATGAACGGCACATGCGGGTTGAACCACTCCGCCAACTTGCCGGCCATGAACGGCGCGATCGCTCCGCCGATGAAGCGCAGGAAGCTGTACGCCGCCGAAGCGGTCGGACGCTCGACCGGCGCGGCGTTCATCACGGCGGTGGTGATCAGGGTGTTGTTGTTCCCGAGCATCGCGCCGGCGATGATGACGCAGGAGATCGTCACCCACTGAGTATCCGTCCAGATGCCCATCACGAACAGCACCAGTGCGAACAGACCCAGCATCGCGCACATCGACTTGACGGTGCCGTACCGCTGTTGCAGCTTCGGCGCCATGAAGACGGACGTGACCGCCAACAAGATCCCCCAGCCGAGGAAGACGAAGCCGAGTCCGTGCTCATCCAATCCCAACACGAACGGCGCATACGCCAACAAGGTGAAAAACCCGATGTTGTACAAGCAAGCGGTCAACCCGAACACGACGAGCGAACGGTGCTTCATCGCCCGGAACGGGTCGGCCAGCGAAGAACGCGGGCGCGCCGCTTTGGCGTTGCGGTTGCTCGGCATCATGAAGATCAGGGAGATAAACGCCACCGCCATCAGCGTCGCTACGCCGAGGAACGGACCGCGCCAGGAGATCCCGCCCAGCCAGCCGCCGAGCAGCGGCCCGACGGAAATGCCAAGACCGATCGCCGCTTCGTACAAAATAATCGCTTTCGCCGGCCCCCCGTTGGAGAGCGAGACGATCGCCGACAACGCCGTCGCGACGAACAACGCGTTGCCTAAACCCCAGCCGCCACGCAACGCCACCAGCGAGCCGATGCTGTTCGATAGACCGCCGAGCGCGGAGAACAGCGCGATCGTGACGATCCCGGCTAACAGCGTGCCTTTTAGCCCCAAACGGGAGGACACGACCCCGGTGATCAGCATCGCGACCGCCATGACGGCGTTGTAACTGGTGAACAGCAGGGTGACCTGACTTTCCGTGGCGTTCAGCTTCGACGCGATCGCCGGCAGGATCGGGTCGACCAACCCGATGCCCATAAACGCGATGATCCCTGCGAAAAAGACCGCCCAGACCGCTTTCGGTTGCTTCAACAGGCTCGCTTCCTGCTTGTCGATCGAAATCTCCGATGATGACATGAAAAAACTCCTCCTTACGAAAATAAGAGCAGGGTCGGCTGCCTGTCGAGTTGCCTCCCCCGCACAAAAGGTTGTATCATACAAGTATATAATTGCATTATACAACTAGTACGCCTGTGGATGTCAAGAGCGGTTTCCAGTAAGATGAAGGTAGTATGCCCGAAAATCAGCAAGTACTCGAGGTGATCAAGGGATGGACAAGCAAGCGCTGGCCACTATCGAGATGGAGATGGCGATCCTGATTCGCCAGTTGACCTCGATGGCGACCACGAAGAAATTTGGCAATCTCGACCGATCCGCCTATCTGTTGCTGCACCAGATGACCGCCCACGGTTCGGCGGGGGTGAAAGCGTTGGCGGGTGAGTTTCATTTGGATATTTCGACGGTCAGCCGGCAAGTGTCCGCGCTGGAGCAAAAAGGCTACGTATTGCGAATGCCCGACCCGGAGGACGGTCGTGCCAACCTGTTTCAGATCACGGAGTTGGGTCGGCAGGAATTGGACCGCAGCCAAGAGGAGCGCATGCGGCGCATCGCCCAGCGGCTGAAAGGCTGGACGGAGGAAGAACGGGCGACGTTTGGCGAGCTGTTGCAGAAGTTTAATGAAGGGTTCAGGTGAGTCCCTGATGGAAAAAGACCTCCACCGCGTAGGAAATGAACTATGACCCGTAAGATGGACACTTTGAAAAAAGTGACCTTCTTGCGGGTCATTTCTGTTTATAATCAAACTAACGAATAAGAGCGAGGTAACGCACATGGGCAAAAACAATCGTTTCACGGAACATGAGATCAGACTGCTTGAAGAAAACCCAAATGTGAAGCTGGTATCGGACAAA
>DASTWJ010000131.1:0-13065 GCA_035776695.1 Bacilli bacterium | reverse complement strand
CGCGGATTCGATAAATGATTTTGCTTTATAGACTTCTCCCAGCCCCAAATATAGAAATGATATCCTCGCTCTAAGATAGGGAATTTTCTGTATCTCACCTAATTGCTGATACTCAGATACCGTTCTTAACAACTCAGAAATGGCTTCCCTCGGGTCCTCCTCAGCCAATATATAAAATGCGTATTGGTGTTTAGCCAATAAAGCCCAATCACGAACTTCCAAGGATTCGAACAAAGCAAGTGATTTTTTTATAAAAATTCCTGCGTTCATGAAATCTCCCATATTTTTATAGAGAACACCGAGCACATATAGGGCATCCGCTAGATCTTTGTAGTCCGAGAACTGTTCAAATAAGACCACAGCTTGTTCTAAATATGTCTGTGCCTCATGATCAATTCGAAGCCACATACAAACATGTCCGAGATTATATAAGATGAGAGCGCTAAGTTGATCAGACTGAGGAAATCTTTGGCTAGCTTGAAAAGCTCTCTTGTAATAATTGTGTGCATTGATCATATCCGAAGCAAAGTACCATGCGTTACCTAGTTTATTATGCAGTGTTGCAAGTACACGGTCATCGGTTTCCCGATCTGCCTCAACCTCCTGCTGTAGATCTGTAAGTACTTGAATCGACTGTTTGAAATCACCCATTTTCAAAAAACAGTCACCTAAGCTTATCCCTATTTCTATCCTTTGATACTTAAGTAGCGAGTCTCTGCCTTGTACCTCTTTGATCATCAAAAGAGCATGATCATACTCCCCGCGATGAATCAGCACTTTCACAATGTCGATCAGCACATCATTCTCCATGCTCTCTCGATCCACGTGCACTTCTGACAGCAGGTTCCCCAGCGTCACGCCCAATTTATCGCATATCCCCTGCAACAACGTCGCCGACGGCATGCTGGGATACGTTCCGTTCTCAATCTGACTGACCGCCGATTCCGAGCAGACACCGGCGGCGACTTCGCGTTGGGAGAAGCCCTTTTGCTTGCGTAATTCGCGTAGCTTCTGACCGATTTTCTTAACATTATCCTGAACAGACATGCTGAAACCTCCAAAAGTAAACGATATGCGAATTATTATAGCAGAAAGATAATTAACAGAGTGGGAATTCCATAAGTTTTTGTCTCATGTTCTTTACGCATGATTTACTACAAGGAATAAGTTTAGTTATGGTGAATTTCTACACCTATATATTTTAACACCCTGGTATGAAACACCGCTTTCTCGCGCTTTTCGATCGTTTTTTATTGGATGAGTATAAAATCAATAAACGGCCATTGACAAAATTGCTATATTGTTTTATTGTTTCGTTGTTGTTATCTTGTTTTTTAAATAAGGAGGAGTTCTATTATGAAGAGGTTTTTTAGTTTGTTGATTTTCGCCTTTGCATTGTTCATGCTCCCTTCAAACTCAGCCGTACATGCTGAACAAATGAGCACACCGACCCCAGTTCACTTCGATGTCACCCATTCGAAGAAATTTGAAGAGGGAACCGCGAACCTCCTTTCATCTGAGGGCCCCAATCAAGTAGTGATTGGCAGTGGTGGGGGTTGCGGAGGTGGGGCTACAAACACTGGCTGGACCAATCATTACTCAAGAGACCGTACGTCTATCTTGCAAACATGTTCTTTTGACGCTGGCTATCATACGATGATCACACAAATGAGAATTTACACGCTCATCGCAGGGGACCTTCTGACTTCTGCTAATGCTTTAGCCACTTATGACGATGGCTCACTCGATAGTGACTACATCATTGTCGGAGGAACAGCGTCACAAGCATTTTTGGAAGTGGAACATTCCTTTAGCTCCGGCGGCTACCATTCTGTTACAATAGAAGGTGGTTTCGAGAGCACCTACTCTACCGGATACTGGTCCGAACTTGAGGCCATGACACTTCAATAGCATGAAAAACCCGAAGAGCAGGCTACTCTTCGGGTTTGCTTTTAGGAGAAATCGAGGTGACATGATGAGACAATGGTTTTCAGAAGTCCTCCACCTACGTTCATTAAACCAATCCCCCCCGCTTTCACACCAAAGTCCCATAGATGGACTACGAGCGACAAGACTATATCATCCTAGCTCCACGGTTTCACTCAGTGAGTTGAACGTGATCGAGCAATACGTTCTTGGCTTCGCTCATTTTTTAGGAACCGGCGCCGCTTTCCTAAACGACGGAACAAGCGATACGGTTACGGATACACTTCGAAGGCTTACTGGTATGACAAAGAAAGGGAAGGTCTGGTTGCATGGGGATTTTCCAGTTTTGTTGAATAGTCAAGAGTTCACTCCTGATGCTCTACAAGCTCTCCAAAACAAAACGGAGACAAATTCGATCAGTCCTGCCCTACATTTGCTTTCCCTCCCGCAAATCAACGACGACAAACCTGCAAGGCCGATGAAGCGCTTTCGAATCCACCCTGACGCTGTCACCCCAAAGAAGATGCACCCTGACCTTGAACTGATCTGCGATTTTGTTACCGCCGCAAGTTGGCCGGATAAAATCACGACTCTTCAGATCGGCGGTCTGTATCTTGCAGACCTTGATGTTCCGAACGAACTCATTTCCATGCTGGTTTCTCGATACGAGGAAATAGACCTACTCGTCTATCCCAACACAGGACGAGTTCGATATATCGTGTGCAATTGAGTGGATACGCGCATAAAAATCCCCTCCTGGTCGACAGATTTTCCTGTCTACCACGAGGGGAGAATTCCACGGGCCCTTATTTGACAGCGAGCTTCACGGCGGTGGTTGTGGTGGGGGGAACCGCCGTTTGCACGCTCATCATCACTTGTGGCCGCGCTTTTGCCTTCGCCTTGATCGACGCGACCAACAGGTTCAAGCCGAGCAGGGCACTCAGGAAGAAGATCGCGCCCATCGCCGCGGAAGGCAGGTATGCCCCGAGGGTGACGGCCAGGGAACCGAGCACCATCGCCCCGCGAAACACGAGGCCGTTGACCGCCATGTAGGCGGAGCGATTTTTCTCAGGGGCCATGTCGGCGAGCATCGACTGCTTGATCGGCACCCAGATCAACTCCCCGACGGTGAGCACCACCATCGAGACCAAGAGCAGAAGCAGCGAGTTCGAGAAGCCGAGGACGAAGAACCCCGTTCCGTAGAGCAACATCCCGATCGTCAGCGCCTTGATCTCGTTGATCTTCGCCAGCCAGCGGGTGACGAACGCGGTGAGCAGCACGACGATCACCGAATTCTCCGCCGAGATGATCCCGAAGATGTTCACCCCGGTGAACTCGTAAGCGAAAAGCCGCTGTGTCACGAACTCTTCCGCCAACCGCACGCCGGTGTAGCTCATGCCCATCTTCTCGACGGCGAGGATGAAGACCGACGCGAGGGTGAAGACGATAAACGTCTTGTCTTGCAACACGAGCTTGTAGTTGCCCCACATCTCGCGCAAGACGCCTCGCTTGTCTTTCCCCTCTCCCTCCGTCGCCTCAGCCTCTTCTGTCGGCACATAGGTTTCTTGGATGAAGAAGTAGATCAAGAGCAGCGAGATCAGCGAGCCGAGCGCGACTGCGCAGAACAGTTCGAAGCGGTGCGAGTCGTAGAAGAACCCGCCGGCCACCCCGCCGACGACCAGCGAGAAGTTTGCCGCCCAGTATTGCAGGGAGAACAGAAACTTGCGGTTCTCCGGCGTCGAGACGTCGATCATCATCGCTTCGTTCGCCGGACCGGACAACCCCCAGCAGATCGAGTTGACGACCATCATCAGGAAGGTCACGGTCGGGTACTCCCCGAGCGGCGAGTTGGCGCCCGCCATCACGGCGAAGGCGAGGAAGCGTAGCAACTCGCCGAGCAGCAGAACTTTGCGTCGCCCGAATTTGTCGGACACGTAGCCGCCGTAGAAGTTGGCAAACAGTCCGACGACGATGTTGACGATCATCAGCACGCCCGCCAACTTCGCCCCAAACTGCACGGCGAGGTAGATCGTCATAAACGGCCAGAGCATGTTGCCGAGGATCATCGAGAGAAACGAGTCGATCAGGCGGACTTTCAGGTTCAGATGGAGAGATCGGAAAGACATGTCGGTTTCACCCTTTCTTTTGTCAGAGTATTTGTTGCAATTTGTACACCGTATAAGGACAATTGTTTCCCTGCGACTGCCAGAGGGTATAGAAAAACCTCGGACGAGTTCATCGCGCACAGGGACTTCGCGATGGAACTTTCCGAGGTCTTTTATCCCTACGGTGTAGCGTTCATAGCGGAACGCCTAGTGTCGCTTGGTTCGATCCGAAGCGGGTCGGCTTCGTCGGCTCCCTAGACACCCTTCCATTTCTTGAGAAGAGAATACCACAGGTGTATGTCCACCTGCAAGGGACATTGTAAAAGTCCGACAATTATTTTTGATGAAAACGTTTTCCATAAATCGACACTTGATTGTATAGAAAGTTAGAGATTCCTCGCTGAACTTGTAGCTCATTTCCTTATCCCCATTCGTTAAAATTAGTTCCTGCTATTGATAAAGTTGAAGACCCCTGAAAACAGGAGTTTCGCCCCTCTTTATTCACAATTTTCCTATGAAAATCAGGAAAAAAGGCTATCTAGCACCCCCCACTGTCCCTTACAATGAAACTAGCTTTTCCAATAAGAGCAACGGGTGAAAGAAATGAATTCACAAAAAATTTCGGTACTTTTAGCCACCGAGGGCACCTACCCTTTTCACCAAGGGGGCGTCTCGACGTGGTGCGAAACGCTGGTCAACAAGGTCGAGCAGGTGGACTATGTGGTGTACAGCGTGATCATGAACCCGTTTGTCACCCAGAAGTTCAAGCTGCCCGCCGGCACGAAGTTGGTGTCTGTGCCGCTGTGGGGGACGGAGGAGCCGAGCGAGCATCTGAGCACGCCGTTTGCCACCATCTATGCGGCCAAGCGGCGCACGGATGAGGAGGCGGTGCGCCGGGAGTTCGTGCCGTTGTTCACCGCCTTGATCGAGGAGATCCTCTCGCCGGTCAAAGACCACCAGCGCTTCGGCGCGATTCTGGTGCAGCTGTATGACTTTTTCCAACACTATGATTACAAGGCGAGCTTCAAGTCGGAAGCGACGTGGGAGATGTACAAGGAACTGGTGTTGAAGCGAGCCGCGCAGAATCACTTCGGCCTCAGCCAGCCGGACGTCTACGGGCTGATTCAGAGCCTCGGCTGGGTCTATCGCTTCCTGAACATCGTCAACACCGAAGTCCCGGAGACGCATGTCACCCATTCGTCGGCCGCCGCGTTTTGTTCGATTCCCTGCGTGATCGCCAAGATCAAGCGTCAGACGCCTTTCATGCTGACAGAGCATGGGGTGTATCTGCGGGAGCAGTATCTGTCGCTGGGGCAACGGCAATATTCGTCGTTTCTCAGCGCGTTTCTGATGCGCTTCATCCATTCGATCTCGGGTCTCAGCTACGCGTATGCCGATCAGGTCTCGCCTGTTTGCCACTATAACACCCGCTGGGAGACGCGCTTCGGCGTGCCTCGCAAGCGGATCGAAGTGATTTACAACGGGGTCGACCAAGGGGTGTTCACGGAAGCCCCGCGCGTCGCCCAAACCCAACCGACCGTCGTGATGGTCGCGCGAATCATGCCGGTCAAGGACGTGCTGACGTTCATCCGTTCCGCCGCGCTGGTCAGGCAGCAGATCCCGAACGTCAAGTTCGTGCTCTACGGGTCGGTCGGGGTGCAGAGTTACTATGAGGAATGCTTGCAGGAAAAAGACCGCCTGTCGCTTGGGGACACGGTTGTATTTGCCGGACATACGAGCAACATGGCGGCCGCCTATCGCTCAGGCGACATCATCGCGCTGTCGTCGATCTCGGAGGCGTTTCCCTATACGGTGGTCGAGGCGATGATGAGCGGCAAGCCGGTCGTCTCGACAGACGTCGGCGGCGTGCGCGAGGCGCTGGGCGATACCGGGCTTCTGGTCACGCCCCGCTCGCCGGACGAGTTGGCGCGGGAGTTGATCAAGCTGTTGCAAGATCAGGAGCTGCGCGAGGAGTTGGGGAGCGAGGCGCGGCAACGGGCGCTGAACTATTTCACGCTGGAGCGGATGATCGACTTGCATCTGCGCAGCTACATTCAGTTGGCGTCCGGGGCGGAGGAACGCCTGCCGCTCGGCGACCGCGACCACCAAGGCATCACCCGTCAGAAATTCCTCATGGAAAAAGGGGTGCTGTTGATGGAGCACGGGCTGTACCAACAGGCGGTGGAGCAGTTCCAAGCCGCGTTGCGGGAAAAGCCCGACTCGCCGCTTGCCCCCGTGCTGCTCGGGGAGTTGTCGAAAGCGTACAACCACTTGGGGCAGTACGACCGATCGCTGTTGGAGTTGGAACGAAGCGCCGCGCTGATGGACGCATTGGCGATGCGCGGACAAGTGACGGCCTAAGGAAAAGGGCCGATGGAAAGCGGGGGATTGGCCGATGAGCAAAATCACCAAACGCGCACTGTGGGGGTACGCACCGGAATCGGTCGAGAGCACGGTGTCGGCTCGGCAGGAGAAGCACCGGCAACGCATAGCGGAGCTGCAGCAGGAAGCGGCTACACTTCGCGAGCGCAATGAAAGTCTGCGTCGCGAGATCGCGTCGTTGGAGGAGCAGCAAACGTCGCCGGTCGATCAGGTGGAGGCGCAAGTGTCGGGGCAGTTGTATCGCACCTTTTTGCAACAGTCGAAAGCGGTGCTCGATGTGACGCGCGAATTGGCGCAGATCGAGGAAGAGGATGTCCACGTGCTGCAACAAGGGTTGGAGCATCGCAAGTCGCTGGTCGAGCAGGTGCTGGGGAAGTTGCGGCACATCGAGCGGCAGAATCAGACGGATGACCAAGACGAGGAAGAGGTGGGAGACGATGCGTGACGGGATGACGTTCAAACGGCGGCTGTTCGGGTTGAACACGCGCAAAGTCTCGACCTATCTGCGGCAGTTGCAACACTTGCAGGATCGGGAAGAGCGGGAGTGGGAGGAGCAGTTGGAAGTCCTGCGCAAGGAGCAGGCGCAATTGCTGGCGGAACGCGACCGCTTGGCCGCACAGGTCACGGAGAGGCAGATGGAGGACGGGCAAAAAAGCTTTTTGCTGGAACGGGCCGAAGGTGCGGTGTTGGCGCTGCAACGGCATGGCGAAGAGGAGATCGCCGCCCTGCGCGAGTTGGCCGAGCAGAAACGGCAGGAGCAAGTGCGCAAGAGAGCGCATGTGGAGCAGCAATTGCATCAGTATGAGCAGACGCTGCATGGGTTGCTTTCGGAGTTTGAAGAGGTCTTGCAGGACTTGAACCTGCCGGACGGGTCGTGGTCGGAGCTAGAGCGTATGGAGCGGGCGTCTGTGTACCGGGAGACGGCGAGTGCGGCGGTGGATGTTGCTGAAAGAGCTGAGGCGATGAGTTCGACTTCGACTGTAACGGCTGAACCTTCCCTTTTCTGGGGCGAGTTGACGGACTCTCTTGTGGAAGGCGGCTCGGGTGAATCTTCTAGCGAAATGAGTGCGGATGAAGTGGATCAAGTGTTTGTCCAACAAGGCGCAACCGATCAGGACGAGCCTCTCGTCTCCGAACAAGACTCGCACCCTGTCCCCACGCTTTCCCAAGAAAGCGCGTCTCTCTCCGGCGAGATTCAGTCGATCCGCAACCGCTATCTCGTCGGCAAGCGGGTCGGGAACGACCTCTACGACACGGACGGCCTGCTGTTGGCGGAGAAGAACGCCGAAATCACGCCCGATCTGGTCGAGGAGGCGGACCGTGCCGGCAAGTTGCCGGAGTTGATCCTGCACATGACGATCCCCGGTGCGCTCGGAGATGAAGCGAGCGCATGAAGCGGGGGAGCAACGTCGTTCCGCTCGTCTTACCCGATCGCAACGCCACGTTTCAACGCCTGCTAAACGACGTGCTCGAACGCAACCGTCACCCGCAGGGTCGCTACGAGATCGCGGCGACGATCGAGTCGATGGGCTGGAACGACCAACGCGTCTACGAGATGTTCGGCACGGAGGACGTGTTCGCGCTGGCGGAGGAGATGTGGTCAGTCATCGAGCAGAAGATCCTCTTCGCCACGTTCGCCAAACCGACCAAGCCGCACGCTTTGGTCTTGCTCTGGGAGATGGTGCGCCAGTTCCTGCGCGGGCTGATCTACGCCCTGCCGATGGCGATCTCCGTCCTCTCCATGCTGACTCTAAAGTTTTCGTTGTGGTCCTACGAACATCTGTCGGTCGAATTGGCGACATGTATTGCCATCGGCACGATCTTGAGCTTCCTGACCGTCGGCGGTTTCACGCAGGCGATCGCCAGGCGGGGGTATTTCTACCTCCAACTCGGCTACTACAACATGGGCCGGAAAATGACGTTCTCTTTTATCCGCATGGGTTATCTGACGAGCATCGTCGTATTTCTCGCGGTGTATCTGTTCAATCTGGTGTTCCTGATCTTCTCGCATGAGATGATGCTCGTCGTGCTCTTGTACTTCTTCTTCCTGAACTCGATCTGGCTGTCCGTGACCGTCATGTACATCCTGCGCAAAGAGCTGACGTTCACCGGCCTGATCGTGCTCGGGATCGCCTTGGTCTACCTGCTGTTTCGGGTCTTCGGGCTGGACATCCTGTTCGCCCAGTTGATCTCGATGACACTCGTGGCGCTCGTCGGTCTGGTGCTCGTCCTGTATTTCTTCAAACAGGAGGAGCGCAAAGAGGAAAAAGGCATCGCCCCGCGCATGCCGCGGCTCGGCGTGACGATCTACTCGGTGTTGCCGTACTTCCTCTACGGCTTTCTCTATTTTCTGCTCCTCTACGTCGACCGCGTGATGGCGTGGTCGACCAACGGAGAGTTCATGCCGTATCTGATCTGGTTTCGCGGGGAGTATGAGCTGGGCCTCGACTTCGCCCTGCTCGTACTGATGATCCCGCTCGGGGTCAGCGAGGTGCTGGTGCATCAGTTGATGGTCAGCTTGGAAGCCAGCCAGAAAAGCTTCTGGGGCTTCGAAACCGCGAAGATGGGGCAGAAGTTCGTGCGCGAGTACCAACGGATGTTGTGGATCATCTCGGGCACCTCGCTTTTCTCCGGCGTGGTCGTGTATGTCGGCATCACGTTCGCCGATGGGAAGTATGAGGCGGCGACAGGGCATCCCTTGCTCGGCAGCGAGGTGACGGTAGCGGTGTTTATCTGCTCGATCCTCGCCTACGCCGTGCTGGCGGTCGCCTTGATGAACGCCGTCGTGCTGTTCTCGCTCTCCCAGCCGCGCTTGGTCAACCGAGCGATCTGGCCGGCGGTGATCGCCGACGTGATCGTCGGGTTCGTGCTGACGCGCTGGATCGAGTATGGCTATGCGGCGGCGGGGCTGTTGGTCGGCACGCTCGTATTTGTCTACTTGTCCACGAGGGAAGTGCGGCGGGTGCTCAAGAACGTCGATTATTATTTGTACGCGATTTCATAGAGGGGAGGACGATCGATGTACTCCTCTTGGGGCAATCAGTTGTATCATTTGGCACATTATTTTTTCGCACTCCTGTTTCTGATGTGGGTCGTGCCGCGCCTGTTGACCGCGTATCCGAGCGAGGATGCGGTGGAGCGACGGTTGGCGCGGTTTTTGCAGACGCTTTTCTTCTATATCCTGCTCGGGTATGTGCTCGTGGTGATTCGCTTGTATGAGGCGTTGGCGCTGATCGGCGTCTTCGCTCTTCTCGCCGGGTGGCGCTTCTGGCGCGGCAAAGGCAAGCAAGCCCGCGAGCTGTGGCAGGAACAGACGGGCAAAAGGTTCTATGGCCTGCTCGACTCCGGCATGCAAGCGAAACGGCGCTGGCAGGAGTGGCGCGTGCAAGCCTACGCGACCGCCCGCCGCCGCTTGCGGGAGTGGGTGCGGTCGGGCAAGTGGTGGCCGGACTCGCTGCTCGGGCTGGTGATTGGCGGCACGGTGTATCTGCGCTTCTACGACCCATGGACGTCGCCCGCACCGGGGATGTCGGACGGGGTGGTGACGCTTGCGTGGATGAAGTACATCTCGGCGCGGGCGTTGTTCCATGACGACATCTACCCGCAAGGCTTTCATATCTTCCTGTCCTACCTGCACAAGTTTGCGGCGATCGACCAGCTCTACATTTTGAAATACACGGGGCCGCTCAACGGGGTGCTGATCTCGTGGGGGTTGTACTTCGCCGTTTCGCGGTGGAGCGGCAACCGCTATGCGGGCATCCTCGCCTGTGCGGTCTACGGGCTGGGCGGGGCGTTCCTGCACGGCGGGGACTGGGAGCGACAGGCGGCGACCAACTCGCAGGAGTTTGCGTATGTGTGGGTGTTTCCGGCGTTTTATTATATGGTGCGGTATTTGCAGCACGGGCGACGGCAGGATCTGCTCACGGCGGCGGCCGCTTGTGCGATCGTCGGGCTGGTGCATTCGCTGGCGTTCGGCTTTGTCGGGATAGGGGTTGGCGGTCTGCTCCTGCTCGGGGTGACGCTGAAACCTCGTCTGACGGCGAAGCGGGCGTGGTGGCTGGCTGTGGCGGCGGTCGGCGGCGTGGTGGTTTCCGTGCTGCCGGCCGGTCTCGGGTTGTTGCTCGGGCGGTCGTTTCATGAGTCGTCGGAGGAGTTTCTGACGGCGACTGCCGTTGTGACTGCTCCTGAGTTGCAACTGTGGGACTATGCGGCGTTGGGGGCGCTGGGGCTGGTGTTGGTGTCCGCGCTGGTCTCTCTGTTTGGAAAAAGGCAGGTGGAACGGTTGCCGGAGTGGTTTGTAGCGGGGCTTGGGCTCGGCACGTTTGCTCTGTATGAGTACGGGGCGGTCGTGACGCAGAGCGTGTTCCTCGAATCGCGCACCGGCAGTCTTTGGGTGCTGATGCTGCCCGCTTGCCTCGGCATGGGGGCGGCCGTCGTCTGGCAGTGGTTGCGTCCGCGTTTTCTGCAGGCGGTGGTGCCGGGGATGGCGTGCCTCGCGCTGTTCGTCGGGTTGGGGGCGGAGACGGGGTTTGCGCCCGCTATGCCTTACAAGATGGAGTGGGACAGCGGGGTCGAGCAATATCTGCATATCACGCAGGTGAACCGTCCGCAGACGTGGATCCTATTCTCGGATGCCAACGGCGGGTATGCGCTGGCGTATGGCAACGGGTATCACAACAACCTGCGCTATCTCGTGGAGACGTATGATCCGGCCAAGCCGCCGCTCACGCTTCAAGGCGCGGCGACACCGGACCTCAACATCCCGCCGGATGTGTATATCTATCGGGAGAAAGAGCTCTATCGCGATGTGAACGGAGAGATCGTCAACAGCGGCGATCTGACGGGTGAGGAGAAAGTGGAAGACATTCGCTTGCTCGATGACTGGTTGCGAGCTTATGAGAATGCAAACGGACAACCGGAAGTCTTTTATGAAGACGAGCATTTGGTGGTGTATCACTTGCACCGGGAAGATCAAGTCGATGAGGAGCAGGCGACGATCTGGGGCGACGACTAAGAAAGATACGTCGAGCGGATTCGTTCGTCAGACGTCACATTTTCGCTTTTGGTTGACAAAGAATCCCGCAAGATAGACAAATCAAGCGTTAACTGTTCGCACGGTGCCTTGACTGTAACGAATCTTCACAATCGGTCGCGTGTGGCCGGATAGAAGGAGGCCAACCATATGGCAAACGTGTTGGTCACAGACGGGCTTTTACGCAAATCGCTGGCGGCGACCCGTTCCTTGGGACAGCTAGGGCTCGTTGTTCATACGGCTGATAAGACGCGCTGTACGCCGTCTGCTTTTTCCAAGCACAGTCGCAAGGCGTTGCTCTCTCCAGATTCGGTCACAGAGACCGAGAGATATGCCGACTGGCTCTTGCACACGTTGCGGACAGGCGGCTACCAAGTCCTCTTCCCGATGGACGACGGCGCACTCGATGCCGTGTACGCCCATCACGGCGAGGTGGACAGCCTTTGCGCTTGTCCGTTGCCGCCGGAACGCGCTTACCGCATCGCCTCTGACAAATGGGAGACGGTGCAATTGGCGCAACAGGCGGGTGTACCCGTGCCGGACGCCTGGTGTCCTGAAAGCCGCGAGGAGTTGGCTGCCTTGGTGAGCGACCTGACCTACCCCGTAGTGGTCAAGCCCCGCCGCTCGTCCGGCTCGCGCGGCATCCGCATCGCAAAGGATCGGGACGAACTGTTGCGGCTCTACGCCGAAGCGGTGCAAACGTACCCGCAACCGATGATCCAAGCCTGCATTCCGCTTGGCGACCGCTTCGACGTCTGCCTGCTCTACAACCGGGACGGCGAGGTGCGTGCCTCCTTCGTGCAACGGGAAGTCCGGCATTTTCCACTGCCGATCGGCCCGAGCACCGTGCAGGAAAGCGTCCACCTGCCCGAGTTGATCGAGCAGACGACCCGCCTGTTGGAAACGTTGTCGTGGCACGGGGTCGTCGAGATCGAATACATGCGCGACCCGCGCGACGGGGTGTACAAGCTGATGGAGATCAACCCGCGCTTCTGGAACTCGCTGGCGTTGGCCGTGCAGAGCGGGGTGGATTTTCCGCAGTTGCTCTATCAGGTGGCGATGACGGGCGATGCGGAGCCCGTTCACGCGTACGAAGTCGGTCGCCTCTGCCGCAACCTGCTGCCGGGGGATCTGCTGCACTGTCTGTCGAACCCGCAGCGCAGGGAGATGGCACCGCCCCTTTTTGCAAAAGGGGGCTTGAAGGTGTCGGACGACATCCTCTCGCGGGAGGACCCGCTGGCGGCTGTCGGGTTTGCGGCGGGGTGTCTGCGGTATCTGTTTGACCGTCGGTTGTGGCGGATGATGTTTCGGCGCTGACGGCGAAGGCGGGCGCCAAGGGGGAAGGGTCATGAGAAGAAACGCATTGACCGTGGATGTGGAGGATTGGTACCACACCAACGGATTGGATATTCCGGTCGAGCAGTGGGGGAGTTGCGAAGACCGGGTCGTCGGCTCGACGCGGGAATTGCTCGAGTTGTTCGATCGCTACGGGGCGCAGGGGACGTTCTTCGTGCTGGGTTGTGTCGCTCGGCAGCATCCCGAGCTGGTCGAGGAGATCGCACGGCGCGGGCATGAGGTCGGCTCGCATGGCGGCTGGCATCGGATGATCAACCGCATGGA
>DASTWJ010000130.1:0-25029 GCA_035776695.1 Bacilli bacterium | reverse complement strand
GCTCATGTGTTGACGCATGGCAAGACGGATGGCCGCGCGAAGATCGTAGTCGGTAAAGACACCCGCATCTCCGGCGACATGCTGGAGGCGGCGTTGGTCGCAGGCATCCTGTCGGTCGGTGTGGACGTTGTGCGCCTCGGCGTGATTCCGACGCCCGGTGTGGCGTATCTGACCCGCCGTTTGGGTGCGGATGCGGGCGTGATGATCTCCGCGTCGCACAACCCGGTGCCGGACAACGGCATTAAGTTTTTTGGCGGGGACGGGTTTAAGCTGACGGACGCGCAGGAGGCGGAGTTTGAGCGCCTGCTCGATGCGGCGGTGGATGAACTGCCCCGTCCGACCGGTGAGGACGTCGGTCGCATCGTCGAGCAGGAGGACGCGGGGGCGATGTTCACCGAGTACCAGATCTCGACGATCCGCAACCGCTTCGAAGGCGTGAAAGTCGTGCTCGACTGCGGCAACGGGGCGGCGTCCTATCTGGCGCCGGAGGTGTTCCGTTCGCTGGGGGCTGATGTGGTCGCGATCCATGCGGAACCGACCGGCACGAACATCAACGTCGGCTGCGGCTCGACGCACCCGGACGTGGTGCGGGCGGCCGTGTTGGAGCACGGGGCGGCTGTCGGGCTGTCGTTTGACGGCGACGCCGACCGCCTGATCGCGGTGGATGACCAAGGCAAAATCGTCGATGGCGACTTCATCATGGCGATCATGGCGCAGGACATGAAGGCGCGCGGCGTGCTCGCAGGCAACACCGTCGTCGCGACGGTGATGTCGAACATCGGCTTTCTGAAGGCGATGCGCGAAGTGGGCGTCGAGGTGGTCAAGACGGCTGTCGGCGACCGCTACGTGATGGAAGCGATGCGCCAAGGCGGTTTCGTGCTGGGTGGCGAGCAGTCGGGGCACATTATTTTGTTGGAGCACAATACGACGGGCGACGGACTCTTGACAGCGTTGCAACTCGTAGATACTATGGTAGAATCGAAACGCGCACTCAGCGAGCTGCGCGGCGTGATGCAAAGTTTCCCGCAGATCATGGTCAACGTGCGCGTGAAGACCAAGGACGGCTGGAAGGAAAACCAGGCGATCACCGAGGCGATTCGCGCCGTGGAAGACCGCTTGGGCGCAGACGGCCGCGTGCTGGTGCGTCCGTCCGGCACCGAACCGCTGATCCGCGTGATGGCGGAAGGGCCGGAGGAGGATGCGCTGCGTCAGTATGTGAACGAGATTGCGGACGTTGTGAAGCAAGAACTCGGACAGTAGTGGAACTTTAGGAGGCGGGTGTGCATATATAGGATGCACGCCCTGCCCTCTTCAAGAAAGCGAGCATAGGATATCTGTCAAGGAGGTGGTGCGCAGGGAGCAGGAGAGAAGCGGAGTTGTACAGGAACTATTTTGCAAAAAAAAGGAATTATCTAAGCGCCTGAACTGCCACGTAAGCGAACGGAGAAGATGCGCGTGTCAGTTGACGAGGTGGAGGAGTATCGATTGTTCGGCGGATGCCTCCCGGTGCCGGAGCTGCACCGAAACGAATGATCCTTGAAATCCGACGGGTGACCGGCGGGACAAGAGGACGCTCAGGCTCAACAGGATCGGTATGCCCTTTGAACGCCAAACGGAAGGCGTTTGTGAGGCATGCAACATTATGAGAGAGCGGACGGATCGCGGAAGGAAGGATAGAGCAAGACACGTGCACCGGTAGGGTGGAGGTCTGGTTTCTTATTGTCTGATTTCCTTCTCGTTGTCCGGACCCCATTAGGAGGATACTTTATTATGTGTGGAATCGTCGGCTATATTGGCAATCGTCAAGCGCAGGACGTGCTGTTGCACGGTCTGTCGAAATTGGAATATCGCGGGTATGACTCGGCGGGCATCGCGGTGATGGAGCAAGGCGAAGTCGGCATCAAGAAGTCGGTCGGTCGTCTGGCGAAACTGGCGGAGTTGGTGGATGGCCCGGATCGCATGAGCGGTTCGCAAGGCATCGGGCATACCCGTTGGGCGACGCACGGTCGTCCGTCGGAGCCGAACGCCCACCCGCATACCGGGGAATCGGGTTTGTTCACCATCGTGCATAACGGCATCATCGAGAACTACATGAAGCTGCGCGATGAGTTGGTGGCAAAAGGCCATGAGTTCAAGTCGGAAACGGACTCGGAAGTGGTCGCACACCTGTTGGAAGACATGTGGACGGGTGATCTGTTTGAGACGGTCGTAGCGGTGAACAAGCGACTGCATGGCGCGTTTGCGTTGGGCATCATGTGCAAGCAGGAACCGGGCAAGCTGATCGCGGTTCGTCGTCAGTCGCCGTTGGTGATCGGTCTGGGCGAGAATGAGAACTTCATCGCGTCGGACATTCCGGCGATCTTGGAGTACACCCGCAATGTGTACATCTTGGATGACGGTGAGATGGCGGTGCTGACGGCGGAAGGCGTGAAGACCTACGACGTGGAAGGCAACCCGACTTCCAAGGACGTCTATGAAGTGAACTGGTCCGCCTCCGCTGCGGAAAAAGGCGGCTACGACCACTTCATGCTGAAAGAGATCCACGACCAGCCGCAAGCGTTGCGCGATACGTTGACCGGTCGCGTTTCGGAAGGCGGCGAGCGCGTGTTGTTCGATGAGCTGCAATGGCCGGAGGGCTTTGCCAAGAAGCTGGATCGCATTCACATCGTGGCGTGCGGCACTTCGTGGCACGCAGGTATGGTCGGAGCGGAGGCGCTGGAGCGTCTGACGCGGATTCCGGTGTCCTGTGAGATCGCATCGGAGTATCGGTACCGCGACCCGATCGTGACGGAGAACACGCTGATCATCGTCATCACCCAGTCCGGCGAGACGATGGATACCTTGGCGGCGCTGCGCGAGGGCAAGGCGAAAGGCACCCGCGTGCTGGCGATCACCAACGTGGTCGGCTCCTCGGCTGCGCGTGAGGCGGATGATGTGATTTTCACGTGGGCGGGGCCGGAGATCTCGGTCGCGTCGACGAAGGCGTACACCACCCAGTTGACGGCGCTGTACCTGTTCGCAGGCTGGTTGGCGCAAGAGCGTGAGGCGGTTGGAGTAAAGGAAGTGCCGGCGATGATTGAGGGGTTGCGTCAGATGCCGGAGTTGGCGGAGCAGGTGCTGGCGAATTCTCAAGGCGAGATCGAGGCGTTTGCACGTAGCTGGGCGGATAAGGAGAACGCGTTCTTCATCGGTCGTTCGTTGGACTATGCGGTGTCGCTGGAGGGCTCTCTGAAGCTGAAGGAGATCTCCTACATGCACGCGGAGGCGTATCCGGCGGGTGAGTTGAAGCACGGGACCCTGGCGCTGATCGTGGAGGATGTGCCGGTGATCGCGCTGGTGACGCAAGATCAGCTGTGGGAGAAGACCGTGTCGAACATCACGGAGGTCAAGGCACGCGATGCGTTTGTGCTGGGGCTTGCGTGGGAGGATGACAAGGAGATCGAGAAGTATGTGAATCAGGTGATTCGCATTCCGCGAGTGAATTCGTTCTTGGCTCCGGTGTTGACGGTGATTCCGCTGCAGTTGCTGGCGTATTATGCGTCGGTGGCGAGAGGGAATGATGTGGATAATCCGCGGAATCTGGCGAAGTCGGTGACGGTGGAGTAAGGGAAGAAGCGGAACTATGATATGGATGTTGTCGGACTGCTCACCATGAGACAATCATGGTGAGCAGTCTTTTTTTAAAGCGGACAGAAGGAGGAATAAACCAAACCTTCCCCGTTGTAAGTGCACGGAAATACCCTGAAAATGAATGAGTATCTCGCTCCGGAAGAGTATCTTGCATCTTCCAATGGCTTATTTACACTCATCTATTCAAAGGATGGCTTTTTGGAGCTATACAAGCAAGGACAATTGATTTGGAAGAACACCCCGTGGGTCGGATGCGTAGGTGTATGGCGGGCCATCATGCAAGTGGATGGAAACTTTGTTCTCTACACCGCCTTCGAAAATGAGGGTGGTTATCTGCAAGGAACACATCCGTCGTGGGCTACGTACAGCAATGGTAGCACGTTCCGTACCACGTATTCTCTTGTTTTAGAGGATGATGGACGGTTTGTAATCTATAGGACGGGTGAATTGCTAGCCGGCCGACACTAATATTTGACAGCAGCTTGAACTTGCCGGTTGTAACCAAGTAAGCCTGTAAGATTGATCCAAGAACGTTCCTTCAATTTGGCTGTGTGCCTTGGATATTCACGGCACACAGTCTTTTTGTGTTTGTAGTCTTTTCGGAGGATCGATCTGGAGACAAAAAGAGCCCTCAAGTCGAGGGCTTACATCAACTTCTTGATCAAAACCTTCTCCATCGCCAGAACATCGACGAAACGACCGTCAAGAATGCCATGGTTTTTGAAAACCCCCACTTCACGAAACCCTCGCTTCAGGTACAGACCTTGACCGATGCCTTTCCCACGATGATCGCGGTGAATATATACCGAGATGTCACCGACTCCCTGATAGGCGGACCTGTTGTGATAAGGGTTGACGGATGCCCAGCCTACAAGGTTGTCGTTTTCTTCGGCAACGATGACGAAGTAACGCCCCTGTCTGGCTTCGAACCAGTTGGTGATAAACGCAAGGTCCTTTGGTTCTGATTCGAGCGTTGCGATTCTGTCTTCAATCCCTTGGTTATAAATCGATAGAATCATGGACAAGTCAGTCTCGCGTGCGTTTCTTATTGCCATAGACAGATCTCCCGTAGCTCATTTGCCATAGAAAGCGTTCCTCCTAATCCACCAGACGTCCGCCCGGCGCATCGTGCTGCTGCTTTTCCAGCGGTTTAACCGTGGTATGAGCACGGATTCGCTCCATGTGAGGCGGCTTGATGCCGAGCACGTCACAAAACGCCTCCAACGACTCGAAGCCGCCGCGTTGCTCGCGCTCCGTCACCGCTTTTTTCGCGAGAGTCGGGCTCACCCCCGGCAACAGAGCCAGTTGTTCCTCCGGCGCGTTGTTCAAGTCGACCGGTGGCGCATCTGGCCCAAGCGGTGGCACCTGCGGAATGATGGTCGAGGTGCCGTTGGTACGATGGGGAGGTTGGTGCTCCGAATGTGTTTGCTGCGCTTGGGGAGGCTCTTGCGGCACGATGCTTTCCTGTGCGGCCAAGTCTTGGGCAATCGCCTTGAACTCGCTTTCCAATCTTCTTTTCAAAAGTTTCGCTGTGTCTTGCCCACTGTTTTCTAACATCTGCAAGCGCATGAGGTATTCCTTGCGGACCGTGAACAAATGAATCACAGAGGCCACATAACTGATCCAGTACAACCCGATCAGGAATGGCCCATGATTCGCCGTGAACATTCCAATCGTAAAAGGAACGGCATACACGCCTCCCCACACGATCCAGCGAGTGTTACGAGCGCGTTGCCCGGTGTAGAAAAAGGCCACCCAGTTGAAGATGAGAGTCAGAGCGAATAATAGGTACCAAGATTGCCCAAGTTTCCATAGAAATGATTTCTCCGGATCTTGCATTCGTATCTCCTCTTCGCACGAGCGGTCACCCGCTCTTTTAGTTTTTGGTACACGATTTCCTGTACACAGTGTTTGTAGTCTGTATAAAAGTCGACCGCGCGCCCGCCACGAGAGGCGACGACATCCACTGGCGTTGACTTCGGTGTTTTCGGCTGCCTAGATATTTCGCGGGCGTACTCCCGGCGATCTTCGATCGGTGTGCCGTCACGGCGCGGGCGAACGCATTCTCCGCTTCGTGCAGGGTCTGGCCGAGCGCTGCTTTGGCCAGGGGCGTTTGGCGCCGAAGAAGATATGAAAGTCCTTGAGCACGAAGAGAGCGGGCCCTGTAGACTCCTTCGGTTTACTGGAAACATATCTACTATTATACATGCGATAAAAAATGAGGAAAATGTTTTTGTTATTTGTCCGGGCAGAGATAAAGATTTCCATAGAATGATTGGTATGTCGCAGATAATTAAATTTGGTAATTCTGGGATTTTACATTGACACTCTAGGTCTAAGGGTATATATTTTAAGTGACTGCAGACCTAAATTGAATCGGTCTGATACTTAACTCTGAGTAAAGGAGTGTTGTGAAGTGAGATACACGATCAAGAAGGGTATTTTTATCATCGTGGGTGCTAATTTGTTTGACTATGTCACCACCTCCTTGGGATTTTCTAAATCAATCACTTCTTTTGATGACGTCTTCCCGATGACCCTTACACAAGGTATTTGTGTCGGAATTTCTACGATTCTGTATTTGTATGGGTTGTTCGTGCTGATTGCCGGGGTCGCAAATTACGTCAAAAGAAAGAAGCAAGCGTAAGCCACCGAGGAAGTTATAGAGAGAATGCAACGTGCCCCCATGATCTTCCTGATGGGGGCACCAACGTTTAGGGGGCTTTCTTTAAGGGTTTTAATGTAATTCCTTTCCATTTAATCATCATACAATGATGCTACCTTACAATGGGGAACGGGGGTTCAGGTGGAAATGAACATCGAAAAGGGGAAACAGAATCAAATGACCAAAGAGGCATACCCTCTCACGCCTTTGCAGGAAGGGATGCTCTTTCACCATATAGTCGACAGTGAGTCGACCGGTTATGTCTTTCAGCAAATCTTTACCTTCGAGGGCGACATCAGCGAGGAGCGGTTCGTGCAAGCGTTGAACTTGCTCGGGATGCGCCACGATGCGTTACGAACGGTCTTCCTTCAGGAAAAGATGGCCAACCCGAAACAGACCATCTCGACCGAGAAGAGTTTGGAATCGGAAGTCTTTGATCTGAGAGGACTCGATGTGGCGGAGCAGGAGCAAAAACTGGCGGAGATCGCCGACTCGGACGTCAAACGCGGATTTGACTTCCAACGCGATTACCTGTTTCGCGCCAAGTTCGTCTTCCTCCGAGACGACTGCTGCAAGATGATCCTGAGTTACCACCATATCATCATGGATGGTTGGTCCTTGGCGGTCATCCTCAAAGACTTCGTCCGCTACATGAGCTTGCTCCGGCATGTCGAAAGTACGTCGGAAGCGGAGCGTATTGTTCTGGAGGAGAAACATCAAACAGCCGAATACAGCGAGTACGTGCAGTGGCTCGAAAAGCAGGACAAAGAACGCGGACTGTCCTACTGGAGAGACTTGCTCGCGGATTATGAGGAAACGGCCGAACTGAAACCGATGCGAAAACCGGAGCCCACCGATGTTCAAATGAGCAAGGTTGCGACCCAGTTGTCTCATGGAGTAACGGAACGTTTGATTAAGTTTGCCCAGACCCACGAGATCTCGATCGCTACGATCACAGAAGCCGCATGGGCTCTTGTCCTGCAGCAGTACAACCGAAGTCGAGATGTTGTGTTCGGCAAAGTCTTGCCCGGTCGACCTGCGGAGATCGAAGGCAGTCAAACGATCGTAGGTCTGTTTATTCATACGATCCCCGCACGGATTCGTTCCACGGATGAGATGACGATTTTGGAACTGTTGGCAGCCGTGAAGCAGCAGGAGCAGGCGAGCCACGAACATTCCTATTGCTCACTTGCTGAAGTTCAGGCTTTGTCGAAGCAAAAAGGCGATCTCATCAAGACCCTGTTTGCTTTCGAAGCCTACAACGCTTTCCGTGAACAAATGCAGGAGCACGCCGAAGGTTTCCGGATCGCCTTTTCTTCCGAACGAAAACAGACCAACTATGCGATGGGGGCCACCGCCAGCCTGGACGGTGGTGCGTTGACCTTCAACCTGATCTACAACCCGAACGTGTACAACGATGACGACATCCAGAGCCTCTTGGCTCGACTTGAGACCATTTTCCAAACCATGGCGGAGAATCCCGAAGCGAAACTGTCGGAGATCGAAGCGAGCACCGAACAAGAGCGAGCGCAAATCCTCGGCTCGTTCAACGAGACGGCCCTCGACTATGACAAGAAACAAACGGTCGTGGACTTGTTGGAAGAGCAGGTCAGCACGCATCCCGACAGGATCGCGGTCGTCTACCAAGAGGAGCAACTGACCTTTGCCCAGTTGAACAGCCGGGTGAATCAAGTGGCTTCGAAGCTCCGCGAGCTGGGGGTCAAACCTGATGATCGGGTGGCGCTCATGACCGAGCGCAGCCTTGAGATGATCATCGGCATCTACGGCATCATCAAAGCGGGCGGCGCCTATGTGCCGATCGACCCGACCTTCCCGGAAGACCGCATCCGCTACATACTGGAAGACGCAAAACCCCAAGCGGTGCTGCTCTACCAAGCGGAACTGGAAACGGAACTGCCTGTCCTCGACCTGGCGGATGGAACGATCTGTCAATCGTCGTCTGAAAATCCCGAAAAGGTCAACAAGCCCGAAGATTTGGCGTATGTCATCTACACGTCGGGCACCACCGGCCAGCCCAAAGGCGTCATGCTGCAACATCAGGGCGTTGTGGCGATGCGTGCCTATCTGAAGGAACTGTTCCAAGTCACCGAACAAGACAACGTGTTGCAATTTGCCAACTATGTCTTTGACGCGACGGTCTGGGAGCTGGCCCTCGGGTTGTTGAACGGCGCGAGGATGACCTTGATGCCGAAAGAGCTGACGTCGGATGTCGATCAATTCAACGCGTTGGTGAACGAGAGCGGCGTGACGCTCGCGACTCTGCCGCCGCAGTTCTACCTCCAAACGGACCTCACGAGCTTGCGCGTGCTGATCACCGCCGGCTCCGCTTCGAACCCGGAAGTCGTGGAAAAAGCATCCGCTCGCTACCGGTATGTGAACGCTTATGGCCCGACGGAGATCACGGTGGGTTGTACGGCTTGGGAATACGACGGCATGAGCGACATTTCCGGCAACATCCCGATCGGCCGACCGCTGCCCAACGTGAAGGCTTACATCATGAACGACATGAACCTGTGCGGGATCGGCATCCCGGGCGAGCTGTGCATCGCCGGAGACGGCGTGGCCCGCGGCTACCTGAACAAGCCGGAACTGACCGCCGAGAAGTTCATCGCCAACCCTTATGGGGACGGCAAGCTGTATCGCACGGGCGACTTGGCACGATGGCTGCCGGACGGCACCATCGAATACCTCGGGCGCATCGACGAGCAGGTCAAGGTCAGAGGCTTCCGCATTGAGCTTGGCGAGATCGAAAACGCCCTTCGCAACATCGACAACGTCAACGATGCAGCCGTCATCGCCAAGCAAGACGCGGCCGGTGACATGGCACTTTATGCCTATCTGGTCGCGGACGAAGAGGTCAACCTCGCAACTATCCGGGAGATCTTGGGGCGTTCACTGCCCGGCTACATGATCCCCCCTCACATGATGCAGATCGAGCGCCTTCCGTTCACGCGCAACGGCAAGTTGGACAAAGCGGCGCTGCCGGAGTTCGATACGAGCAGCGAGCAGGAATATGTCGCGCCGAGAAGCGAAACGGAAGCGGTTTTGTGCCAAACGTTCGGCGAAGTGCTGGGCGTGCCGCAAGTCAGCGTCACCGACAACTTCTTCGAGCTTGGCGGGGATTCGATCAAAGCGATCCGCATCGTATCGAAAGTGCGAAACGCAGGGTATGAGATTTCCGTCAAGGAAATCATGGACAAAAAGGTCGTCGAAGCGATCGCCTTTGTGGTCACGACTTCCACGGATGAGAACACCTATGAGCAAAACGAAGTGACGGGCCGCGTGCTCCCGACCCCGATGTTAGAGGAATTCGAGGCTTGGAAACTGGCCAAGCCGCATCATTTCAATCAGGACATCATGCTGGAGATCGACAACGATCAAGTCGAACAGATCCAAACGGTGCTTGACGCGTTGTGCATCCACCACGATGCGATCCGTTCGGTTTACAAAGACGGCGTGCTTGAGATGCTCGATAGCGAAACTAGCAAACTCTACGAGTACAAAGTGATCGACTTGCGCACGGAAACGGATGATGTCACCGACCAGATCATGGTCGCTTGCACAGAGGCGCAGGCGAGCATCGATTTGGAAAACGGGCCGCTGATGAAAGCCCTGCTGTTCCAAACGGCAGACACCAACCACCTGATGGTCTGCCTTCATCATGTGGTGGTGGACGGCATCTCGTGGCGCGTACTCATTGAAGACTTCCACTCCGCGATGAAGCAGGCGCAGGCAGGCAAGCCGATCAAGCTGGCCGCGAAAACCGCTTCTTTCAAAGAATGGGCGGAAGCGCTGGCAGAGTATAAGAATAGCAGACAATTACGCAAAGAAAAAGGGTATTGGGACACGGTGATGGCCGAAATGCAAGAAGGCCGACTTGCCGTTCAAGAAACAACGGATGAAACGGGCTATGCGGATGTGTTCCTCACGTTCACGGAAGAAGAAACGGAACAGCTCGTCCAAAAAGCGGGCAAAGCGTTCAACACCAAAATCAATGACCTGCTCTTGAGCGCCCTCGGTCTGTCGGTCAATCGTCTGACGGGACAACGCTTGGTCACCGTCGGCATGGAAGGTCACGGACGGGAAGACATTCATAAGAAGATCGACATCACCCGAACGGTCGGCTGGTTCACCACCATCTACCCCGTCGTTGTCGACTGCTTGGCCGATGTTCGGGCAAGTATCGTCTCGACCAAGGAGAAGCTGCGTCAACTCCCGAACCAAGGTCTCGGATTCGGGCTCTTAAAGGAAGAGCTCGGCGAGATTTCGACCGACATTTCCTTCAACTATTTGGGGCAGATGGACGCCGAATCGAAAGCGGCGATCAACTCCGCGGGGAAACGCTCGGCTGATGAAAACCAATCTTTTACCAACATCGCTTTTAGCGGGAAGATCACAGAGGGCAAACTGTGGTTCCTGATCAAATACGACAAAAGCCAATTTTCAACCGAAACGATCGAGAAGCTGGCCGCGCTGTATCAAAGCAGTCTGGTTGAAATCATCGAGTACTGCCTGTCCCAGGAGCAATCGGTCAAGACCGCCTCGGACTACTCGGCGGCGGGGTTGACGAGTGCCGATTTGGCCGGCTTGACCGACCGGTACGGCGGCCAAGAGGAAATGGCGGACATCTATTCGCTCGTGCCTTTGCAGGAGGGCATGCTTTATCACTACTTGGTGAACAGCGATACCACCGAGTATTTTGTTCAGAACGTCTTTGAAGTCACCGCCCGCCTGAACGAGCAGACGATCCGGCAGGCGCTGAAGCTTCTGGTCATGAAGCACGAGGTCTTGCAGACGGCCGTTGCGTTTGAAAAAGTGGCGGTGCCAAGGCAAGTGGTTCTCAAGAACCGGGAAGCGGAGTTTGTACAAGTTGACCTGTCCACGCTCAGCGAAACCGAGCAGAGCGAACGGGTGGCGGAACTGGCTGCGCTCGATGTCCAACGTGGATTCGACTTGCAGCAGGATCCGCTGATTCGGGTCACGTACGTCCTGCTCGATGAAACTCGTTGCACGATGATCTGGAGCTACCACCACATCATCGTCGACGGCTGGTGCGGCCCGTTGATCTATGAAGATTTCAAGCGTTTCTATCACCTGCTGGACAAGGGCACAAGCCTGTCCGACATGGAGCAGCTTGTCTTGAAGGAAAAGAACCAGACCGGCTCCTACGGTGAATACATCAACTGGATGGAAAAGCAGGACAAGGAAAGCGGGCTTTCCTACTGGCGGGAGATGCTCTCGGGTTACGATTCCGTCGCGGAGATCAAACCGATGGTGCAGCCGGAGCCGTCCGACGTGCAGACCGAGCAAGCGAAAGTCTTGCTGGCCAAGGAAACCAGCCAACGTCTGCTCGGACTGGCGACCCGGCACCAAGTCACCCTCAATACGGTGGCCGAGGCGGCTTGGGGCATCGTGCTGCAACAGTACAGCCATAGCCGAGATGTGGTGTTCGGCAAGGTGGTATCGGGTCGAAACGCTCCGATTCGAGGAATTGAGAATCTCGTCGGGATCTTCATCAACACGATCCCTACGCGAGTCGAAACCGATGAGCAGACGACCGTTCCGCAGCTGCTGGCCAACCTGCAAAAACAGGGCGCCGACAATGATCAATACTCCTATTGCTCTCTCGCGGAAATACAGGAAGTCACGCAACTGAAGTCCGACCTGATCAAGACGTTGTTCGTCTCGGAGAACTACTTGGATCAGAACGAAGCGAAGAACGGCGATGACGGCCTTCAGTTGACGCTGCAGACGGCACGAGAGCAGACCAACTATGCGATCACCGTCATTTCCGGGCTGGAAGACGGGGTTCTGCGGTTTGAGATCATGTACAACCCCAACGTGTTTACCCAACACGAAGTCCAAAGCATCTTGGCCAAGATCGAAGTCGTCTTGGAGGCATTTGCGGCCAACCCCGATGGGAAGCTGGCGGCGATCGAAGCGATCACCGAACAGGAACGCGTGCAAATCCTCGACGAGTTCAACGATACGGCGCTCGACTATGCCAAGGATCGGACGGTCGTGGACATGTTCGAGGAGCAGGTCAGCAACCACCCCGACCGGATCGCGGTGGTCTTCCAAGAGGAGCAACTGACCTTTGCGGAGCTGAATCGCAAGGTGAACCAAGTGGCATGGAAGCTCCGCGAGTTGGGCGTACGGCCGGATGATCGTGTGGCGATCATGGCTGAGCGCAGCCTCGAGATGATCGTCGGCATCTACGGCATCATCAAAGCGGGCGGCGCCTATGTTCCGATCGACCCGACCTTCCCGGAAGACCGCATTCGCTTCCTGCTGGAAGATTGCCAGCCCCGAGCGGTGCTGCTCTACCAAGCGGAATTGGAAACAGTGCCGGAAACGGAACGACCGGTCCTCGATCTGGCGGACGGCACGATCTGGCAAGGTCCGTCTGACAATCCGGACAAAGTCAACAAGCCCGATGATCTGGCCTATGTCATCTACACGTCGGGCACAACCGGCCTGCCCAAAGGCGTCATGCTGCAGCACCAAGGCGTTGTGGCGATGCGTGCCTACCTGAAGGAATTGTTCCAAGTCACCGAGCATGACAACGTGTTGCAATTTGCCAACTACGTCTTTGACGCGACGGTCTGGGAGATGGCGCTTGGGTTGTTAAACGGCGCGAGGATGACCCTGATCCCGAAAGAGATCGTGTCCGACATCGGCCGATTCAATGCGCTGGTGAATGAGGGCGGTGTGACGCTCGCGACTCTGCCGCCGCAGTTCTACCTGCAGACGGACCTCACGAGCTTGCGAGCGCTGATCACCGCCGGTTCCGCCTCGAACCCGGAAGTCGTAGAAAAAGCATCCGCTCGCTACAAGTATGTGAACGCGTATGGCCCGACGGAGATCACGGTCGGTTGTACGGCTTGGGAATATGACGGCGTGAGCGACATCTCCGGCAACATCCCGATCGGCCGACCGCTGCCGAACGTGAAGGCTTACATCATGAACGACATGAACCTGTGCGGGATTGGCATCCCGGGCGAGTTGTGCATCGCCGGGGACGGGGTAGCCCGCGGCTACTTGAACAAGCCGGAACTGACCGCCGAGAAATTCATCGCCAACCCCTATGGGGACGGCAAGCTGTACCGGACGGGCGACTTGGCCCGCTGGCTGCCGGACGGCACCATCGAATACCTCGGACGCATCGATGAGCAGGTCAAGATCAGAGGCTTCCGCATCGAGCTTGGCGAGATCGAAAACGCGATCCGCGACATCGACAACGTGAACGATGCAGCCGTCATCGCCAAGCAAGACGCAGCCGGTGATAGCGAACTTTTGGCCTATCTGGTCGCGGACGAAGAGATCGACCTCTCGTCCGTTCGGGAGATCCTGGGGCGGTCACTGCCCGGCTACATGATCCCCGCCCACATGATGCAGATCGAGCGTCTTCCGTTCACGCGCAACGGCAAGCTGGACAAAGCGGCACTGCCGGAGATCGCGACCGACCGCGAGCAAGAATATGTCGCACCGCGAAGCGAAGCGGAAGAGATCTTGTGCCAAACCTTCGGCGATGTGCTGGGCGTCCCGCAGATCAGCGTGACCGCCAACTTCTTCGAACTCGGCGGGCATTCGCTGCGAGCGATCCGCCTGATCAACCAGATCGAAACCAAGACCGGCTACCGGGTGATGCTGCAGGAGATTTTTGCTCATCCGACACCGGAGCGGTTGGCGGAACACCTCGCCGGCAAAGAGATCGAGTCCTACGCGCCGATCGAAGCCGCAGCGGAAAAAGACTTCTATCCGATGTCCTCCGCGCAAAAGCGGGTGTACCTCGTGAGCCAGATGGGGATCGACGGCATCGCCTACAACATCCCGCAAAGCTTCAAGATCAAGGGACAGGCGAACCCGGCTTCCATCGAAACGGCTTTGCAGAAGATGATCGACCGCCACGAAATCTTGCGCACGGAGTTTCTGCTGATCGACGGAGAACCCGTCCAGAAAGTAAACAAGACGGCACGAGCTGACTTTGCGTATGTGGCAGGCAGCGAGACGCCGGAAGCGGAGTTGCTCCGGTCGTTCGTCCAACCGTTTGACCTGAGCAAAGCTCCGCTGCTGCGCATGAAGCTCGTGCAGCGAGACGAAGAAAGCTTGCTGATGTTGGACATGCATCATATCGTCGGCGACGGCATGAGCCTGCAAACGTTCATCCGCGAATTCACCGCGCTTTACAACGGCGAGTCCCTCGAACCGTTGACGCTCCAGTACAAAGATTACAGCGAGTGGATCGGCAAGAAAGATTTTACCGCGCCAAAAGAATACTGGGTCAACGAGTTCAGCGGCGAAATTCCGGTGCTCGATCTGCCCCTCGATTACAGACGGCCGCAGATGCAGAGCAACAAGGGCACCATCATCGAGTGCACGACCGGCCAAGCGCTGGCGGAGAAGATCAAGGAGATCTCCCGCAAGACCGATGCGACCGAATACATGGTGTTCCTGTCGGCTGCCATGATCTTGCTGAGCAAATACAGCAGACAGGATGACATTGTCGTCGGCAGTCTGATCAGCGGGCGAACGCACAAGGACACGGAGAACATGCTCGGGATGTTCGTCAACACCTTGGCGATGCGCGGAAGACCCGAGAGCACGAAAACGTTTGCCGAATTCTTGAGCGAAATGAAAACCAAATGCCTCAACGCCTACGACAACCAGGAGTACCCGTTTGAGGAACTGGTGGAAGCGGTGCAAGTCAGACGCGATATGGCGAGAAACCCGCTGTTCGATGTGCTGCTCGTCATGCAAGACAACGAGCAACAGGAATTCAAGCTGAACGGAACCACCGTGGAGCCGATCAAGCAGGAAAGCACGATTTCCAAGTTTGACCTCAAGTTCGACATCGTAGAGAACGATGCCGATTTCTGCATCGATTTGGAATACTGCACGGACCTGTTTAAGGAAGAAACGATCAAGCGGATGCTGGCCCACTTCCTCGTCGTGCTGGAACAGATCGTTGAAAATGTAGACCTGTTGATCAGCGAGGTCGAAGCGATCACCGAGGAAGAGGCGGCGCTGATCCATCAGAGCTTCAACGACACCGATCAGGCGTTCCCGCTGGACAAGACGGTCGTCGATCTGTTTGAAGAACAGGTTGCAGAGAGACCGGACCAACCGGCCGTCCTCTTCGGAGACGAACTGCTCACGCGCACCGAATTGAACCGGAAAGCCAACCAACTGGCGAGACGGCTTCGGGCGCAGGGAATTCAGCCCGACGATCGTGTGGCGATCATCGCACAACGCTGCCCGGAGATGATTGTGGCGATTCTCGGCATCCTGAAGGCGGGCGGCGCGTATGTGCCGATCGATCCGACGTACCCGATCGAGCGCATCGACTATATGATCGACGACTGCCGCCCCAAAGCGATCCTGACAGCAAGGGCCGAGGTGCCGTTTGCAACGGACATCCCGGTGTTCGACCTTTGCGCCGAGGACATCTACACGGGCTCGACGGAGAATCCGGACAAGGTCGTCACCTCCCGTCATCTGGCGTACTGCATCTACACCTCCGGCACGACGGGCAAGCCCAAGGGCGTCATGATCGAACATCATTCCCTGACGACGAACATGTGCTATTCGGCCCAACGCTTCCTGCTGGGGGATGACATACTGGTGCCTTTGTTCACCAACTATTGCTTTGACTTGACGGTTCCGTCGATCTACCTGCCGCTCTGCTTCGGCGGTACGCTCGATCTGATCGCCAAGGAAAAAGAGATGGACATCGAGTTCATCATGCAAAACAAACCGTACACGTTTATCAAGATGACGCCTTCGCAGTTGAAGACGCTCCTCGACGCAAAAAACAGCCAACCGCTTGAGAAACTGCGTTGTCTGGTGGTCGGCGGCGAGCTGTTGGAAAGCTCTACGGCGCGTTCCATCTTGGAACTCTACGGTCAGCATATCGTCTTCCTGAATGAATACGGCCCGACCGAAGCGACGGTCGGAAGCACGCTGTACCCGTATTCCGTGACGGACGACCGGACCTTCGTGCCGATCGGCAAGCCGTTCGCCAACACGCAGATCTACATCCTGAACGGGACGAAGCTGTGCGGCGTCGGTGTCCCGGGCGAACTGTGCATCGCAGGCGAACAGATCGCTCGCGGCTACTTGAACAAGCCGGAGATGACCGCTGAGAAGTTCATCGACAACCCGTTTGGCGAAGGGAAGCTGTATCGCACCGGCGACTTGGCAAGATGGTTGCCTGACGGGAACATCGACTGCCTGGGACGGATCGACGAGCAGGTCAAGGTCAGAGGTTTCCGGATCGAGCTCGGCGAGATCAGCCAAGCGATTCGCAGCATCGAACCGATCAAAGACACCGCCGTGATCGTACGCGAAGACGAATCCGGCGACAAAACCATTCTGGCCTACTATGTGTCCGACCATGAGGTCAGCGTATCCGCTGTGCGTGAAGAGCTCAGAAAGAGCCTCCCGGAATATATGATTCCGCTTCATTTCATGCAGATCGACAAGTTGCCGGTCACGCCGAACGGCAAGCTTGACCGACGGGCGCTGCCGCAGATCGTCATCGAAGGCACGAACGAATTTGTCGCACCGAGCACGCGGACGGAAGAACTGCTCTGCCGGATCTTCAGCGAGATTCTGGGCGTGGAAACGGTCAGCGTAAAAGACAGCTTCTTCGAACTTGGCGGGGATTCGATCAAGGCGATCCGCATCGTGTCGAGAATGCGCAGCGCGGGCTATGAACTGTCCGTCCGCGACATCATGGGCCGATACATCGTCGAAGCGATCGCGCAAACGGCGGTTGTCACCCTAGAGAACCGCTACGAGCAGGGGGAAGTGACCGGACGCGTCATCCCGACCCCGATCATCAAGAACTTCGCGGCTCGCAACTACCCGAACCCGAATCACTACAACCAAGATGTGATCTTGGAAATCGATTCGGACGAGGAAGCGGAGATCAGAACCGCGCTCGATGCGTTGGCTGTTCACCATGACATCATTCGCTCCGTCTATCGCGAGGGCAGCTTGGAGATTGTCAGCCGCGACGAAAGCAAGCTGTACGATTTCGAAAGGCTGGATCTCCGGGACGAAGCGGAGGCTACCGGTCGGATGGAGGCCGTTTGCAACAAGCTCCACGGCAGCATCGATTTGGAACACGGACCGCTGATGAAAGCCGCCCTGTTCCAAACGCAGCACGGGAACTTCCTGTTCCTCTGCTTGCACCATCTCGTCGTGGACGCCGTTTCGTGGCACATTCTGTCCGAGGACTTGCAGACCGCACTGGGGCAGGTGAAAGAAGGAAAGACGATCAGCCTGCCGCCGAAGACCGCTTCCTTCAAGGAGTGGGCACAAGCGCTGGAGGAATACAAAGCCAGCCGGCAGTTGCAACAAGAGCTTCCCTATTGGGAAACGGTTACGGCCGACATGCAAAACGGTCGAATCGCTCTGGAAGACGACGCGCAAGAAACCGGCCATGCCGATGTGACGGTCACCTTCACGGAGGAGCAGACGGAACAACTGTTGCGTCGTGCGGGAAAAGCGTTCAATACGGAGATCAACGACTTGCTGATCAGCGCGATCGGCTTGGCGGTCAACGAGTGGACGGGACAAGCCAAAGTCACCGTCGGTCTGGAAGGCCACGGTCGGGAAGACATCCACAAGCAGGTGGACATCACCCGCACCGTCGGATGGTTCACCATCAAATATCCGATCGTCGTCGACTGCCGGGAGGAGATTCGAGACAGCATCGTCTCGACCAAGGACATGTTGCGGCAAGTGCCCGCACACGGATTGGGCTACGGGCTGTTACAAGATCATCTCCCGGAGATTGCCGCCGACCTGTACTTCAACTATTTGGGACAACTGGACAACGATGCGAAAGCCACCCTGTTCTCCAGCGGCCAAAGCGTAGACGAAGCGAACGGCATTTCCGGCACCCTCGACATGAACGGATACATCGCAGAGGGCAAACTGCGCTTCCTGATCCGCTACGACAGAAGCAGATGGGCCGCCGAAACGGTCGAACGCTTCGGCGAACTGTACCAGCGCCATTTGACGGAGAGCATCGCCTACTGCAGCGCACAGGAACAAACGGTCAAGACGGCTTCGGACTACGCGGCCGGCGATCTGACGAGCAAGGACTTGTCCGTCCTCTACGCCGAAGTGGGGGAATCTGCCGAGGTCGATCAGATCTTCTCGCTCACCCCGTTGCAGGAAGGCATCCTCTATCACCACATCGCGGAGCCGGAATCGACCAGCTATTGCACCCAGATCGTGTACGCCTTCAACGGAGCGACGGACGCCACCATCCAACAGGCGCTGAAATTGCTTGTCATGCGGCATGACGTCTTGCGTGCGGCGATCGTGCATGAACAACTGTCCAAACCGCGACAGGTCCTGTTGCACAACCGGGATGTGGAGTATGAGAAAGTCGATCTGACCGGGCTCAGCAAGCCGGAGCAGGAGCAAAAGGTCGCCGAGCTGACAGACCAAAACCTCCGCCGAGGATTCGATTTGCAGCAGGATTCCCTGCTGCGCGTCAAACACATCGTCCTCGATGAAACCGAAGGCAAGCTGATCTGGAGCTATCATCATATCGTCTTTGACGGCTGGTCCTCCAACCTGATGTTTGGCGATTTCGTTGAAGCCTGCAAGCAGTTGCAGAACGGCAGAAGCCTGTCGGAGCTGGAGCGGATGGTCAAGGAAGAAAAGGCGCAAACCGCCACCTACGGCGACTACGTCAACTGGATCGAGAAGCAGGATCAGGAACTGGGGCTGTCCTACTGGAACGACCTGCTCTCCGATTATCGGGAGTCGGCTGAGATCAAGCCGTTGACGAAGCCGGAACCTACGGAGCGGCAGATGGAGCGCGTCGGGATGCACCTGTCCGAGGAAACCACCCGACAGCTTCTGCAGACGGCCGCCTCCCATCGGATCACGATCAACACCGTGGCCGAAGCCGCATGGGGAGTTGTGCTCCGGCAATACAACGGCATCGACGACGTTGTATTCGGCAAGGTGGTTTCGGGTCGGAATGCGGACGTACGCGGCATCGAGAAGATCGGCGGACTGTTCGTCAATACGATCCCGGTCCGCGTCAGAACCGCTGCGGAGACGACAGTGTCGGACCTTTGGAAAAACCTGCAGGAACAAGGAACCGAGAGCGATCAGTACGGCTATTGTTCCTTGGCGGACATTCAGGGATTGACCGAGCAAAAAGGCGACCTGATCAAGGTGCTGTACGCGTTTGACAACTACTATGTCGATGAAGAGAAACAGCAAGGCGAAGCAGGCGGACTTCAGATCGTCATGGAGTCGGGTCGCGAGCAGACCAACTACGCCATCACCTTGAAAGCGTTCTTCCTCGGTGAACGCTTGGTCTTCGATGTCCTCTACAACCCGAATCACTTCGGTTTGGAGGAAGTCCAACGCCTCCTGTCCCGCGTGGAAGCCGTCTTGCAGTCGTTTGCTGCCGACCCCGCCGGACTCGTCTCCGGGATCGACAGAATCACCGAATCGGAGCAGGTGCAAATCCTCGGCGAGTTCAACGCGACGACGACCGACTATCCGAGCGATCGCACGGTCGTGGAGTTGTTGGAGGAGCAGGTGCGCCGATCCCCCGAGAAGACAGCGGTCGTCTTGGGTGAGGAGCAACTGACCTACGCCGAGTTGAACCGAAAAGCCAACCGGTTGGCCGCCAAGTTGCGCGACTTGGGCGTCAAGCCGGACGACTTTGTCGCCATTTTGACGGAGCGCAAGATCGAGACGATCGTCGGCATCTACGGCATCCTCAAAGCGGGAGGCGCCTATGTTCCGATCGATCCGATGTACCCGGAAGATCGAATTCGGTTCATTCTGGACGACTGCCGACCGAAGGCGGTGCTCATCAGCAACTCGGAACTCGAAGCGGACCTGCCTGTGCTCGACCTGACGGATGGCACGATCTGGGAGGGCCCGTCCGACAACCCGGAACGGGTGAACAAGCCCACAGATCTGGCGTACTGCATGTACACCTCCGGCACAACCGGTCAGCCCAAGGGCAGCCTGATCGAGCACAAGAGCATCATCCGCTTGGTGATCGACACCAACTACGTGGAGCTCGATGACACGAGCGTCATCTTGCAAACGGGCTCGATGTCGTTTGACGCCTCTACGTTCGAGGTCTGGGGCGCGCTGCTGCAGGGCGGCAAGCTGATTCTGGCCGACGAAGAGGTGCTGACGAATCACAGTGTCCTGAAAGAGCACCTGCTCCGCTACGAAGTGACCACGATGTGGCTGACGGCTTCCTTGTACAACCTGATGATCCAAACGGATGCCGGGATGTTCGACAGCCTGACCGAATTGCTGATCGGCGGCGAAAAGCTTTCGGAAGAACACGTTCGGATGCTGAAGAGCCGCCGGAACAACGTCAAGCTGATCAACGGCTACGGCCCGACGGAGAACACGACCTTTACGGCCACCTATGAAATTCCCGAGCAGTTCGAACTGATCCCGATCGGCCGACCGATTGCCAACACGCAAGTCTATATCCTCAACGGAGACAAGCTGTGCGGCATCGGCATCCCCGGCGAGCTTTGCATCGCAGGGGACGGCTTGGCACGAGGTTACCTGAACCGCCCCGAACTGACGGACGAGAAATTCAAGGACAACCCGTTTGGAGCCGGCAAGTTGTATCGCTCGGGCGACCTGGCCCAATGGCGACCCGACGGCACGATCGAATACCTCGGACGCATCGACGAGCAGGTGAAAATCAGAGGCTTCCGGATCGAGTTGGGTGAAATCGAAACGGCGTTGCTGAAGATCGAGCAGATTCGGGACGCAGCCGTCATCGCACGAGTGGATGAGGCGGGGGATAAGGCGATCTGTGCCTACCTCGTATCCGATGAGCCGATTCAATTGTCCGACATCCGGGCGGCTCTGAACCGCTCGTTGCCGGACTACATGATCCCGGCTCACATGATGCAGATCGAGAGCCTTCCGGTCACCCGCAACGGCAAGCTGGACAGAAGAGCACTGCCGGAGATCGAAGCGAGCAGCGACCGCGACTATGTGGCGCCGCGAAACGACGTCGAAGCCACGCTGTGCCGAATCTTCAGCGAGACGCTGGGGGCTGAAACCGTCGGCGCGACCGACAGCTTCTTCGAACTCGGCGGCGATTCGATCAAGGCGATCCGCATCGTCTCGAAGATGAGAAGTGAGGGGTACAGCCTTTCGGTCAAAGAGATCATGAGCAGACATACGGTAGAAGCGATCGCGTTCGCCGTCGTGACCGCCGGCGGTACGCACTACGAGCAGGGTGAAGTGACGGGAACCGTCCTTCCGACCCCGATCCTCGAGGAGTTCGCATCGTGGCAGTTGCCCAAGCCGCATCATTTCAACCAAGACATGATGCTGCAGGTCGAACTTGATGACGAGGCGCAAATTCAAGCGGTGCTCACCGCCTTGGCCGTGCATCACGACATCATCCGTTCCGTCTATCGCAACGGCCGCCTCGAAATCCTCAGCAGCAGCGATAGCGACCTGTATGACTTCAAGGCGTTCGATCTGCGAGCGGAAGAACAGGCATCGGCCCGCATCGAAGCGGCTTGCACCGACCTGCAAAGCAGCATCGACCTGGAACAAGGCCCGCTGATGAAAGCGGCACTGTTCCGTACCGCCGAAGGGAACTTCCTCTTCCTCTGCCTGCACCATCTGGTGGTGGACGGCGTCTCCTGGCGCATCTTGCTGGAAGACTTGAACACCGCCATCAAGCAGGTAAAAGAAGGCCAACCGATCAGCTTCCCGGCCAAGACCGCCTCCTTCAAGGAGTGGGCGGAAGCGCTGGCGGACTACAAGACCAGCCGCCAGCTCGCAAGGGAGCTGAACTACTGGCGGCAGGTGACCGCTCTGATGCAGGAAGGCGAACTCGCCTTGCCTGAAACCGGCACCGAGACCGGGTACGGAATCGCAACCGTCCAACTGGGTTCCGAAGAGACGGACAACCTGATTCATCACGCGAGCCAAGCCTTCCAGACCGAAATCAACGACCTGCTGTTGAGCGCACTGGGCATGGTGATCCAAGGACTCACCGGACAGTCGCGCGTCACGGTAGGTCTTGAGGGACACGGTCGGGAGGATATTCACAAGAAGATCGATATCGACAGAACGGTCGGCTGGTTCACGAGCCTGTATCCGGTGGTCATCGAGTGCAGGGAGCATCCGCAAGAAGCGATCATCTCGACCAAAGAAATGCTGCGCAAAGTCCCCAACCGCGGTTTGGGATACGGTGTGCTCCAACAGGAGCTCCCGGCTCTCGCAACCGACATCTATTTCAACTATTTGGGACAGGTGGACGCTGAATCGAAAGACCGCAAGACCCAGTTCGATGCGACCGGCCTCAGCGTGGCCGAGGAGAACGCCACGTTCCGCAAGCTCAACATCAGCGGCGGCGTGATGCAAGGGGTGTTGAAATTCACCATCACCTATGACCGCAGCAAATTCTCGGCCGACACGATGGAGCGTTTTGCCCGGATGTACCAAGAAGCTCTGCATGCCATCACCTTGTACTGCATGAGCATGGAGGAAGCGGCGGCGACCATTTCGGACACGCACGCATCGGATCTGTCGGAGGAAGATCTGGAGATGATCAACTCTCTTTTCGATAACGAGTGAAACGAAAAACGATGAAGGCGGCTGATAGGACATGAGCCAAAAAAGCGTCATAAATCGGGGTATCGCCAATATCTACTCGCTGACATCGTTGCAGGAAGGCATGCTGTACCACAAGTTGGCCAACGCCGAATCTACCAGTTATGTCATCCAAAACCGATTTGAAGCGAGCGGAGAGATCTCCGAAGACATCATCAAACAGAGCTTGCAGCTTCTCTTCCTGAAGCATGAAGTCTTGAGAACGTCGATTGTCTACGAGAAGCTGGCGACTCCAAGACAGGTCATCCTGAAGAACCGGGAAGCGGAATTCGAACGCATCGACCTGTCCGGATGGAGCGAGAGGGAGCAGATCGAGCAATTGGAGGCAATCGAACGCCTGGACGTCGAGCGCGGCTTTGATCTGCAGCAGGATTCCCTGCTGCGGATCAAGCTGGTCGTGCTGGGGCCAACCTGCTACAAAATGATCTGGACCTACCATCACATCATCATGGACGGTTGGTGCCTGCCGATCTTGTACGGCGATTTTAAGCGCTACTACGATCTGCTCCAATCCGGCCGCAGCATGGCCGACATGGAGCGGATGGTGGCCGTCGAAAAGAAGCAGACCGCAGAATACGGTGAGTACGTCAAATGGCTGGAGCAGCAAGACCTCGAACTGGGTCTGTCTTACTGGGGAGAGCTGCTGGCCGACTATGACGAAACGGCTGAAATCAAGCCGCTGAGCAAGCCGGAACCGGTCGTTGAACAGATGGCCCACACCCGGATCAAACTGTCGCGTGAACAAACGGAAAGCCTGCTCGATCTGGCCGCCTCCAGTCGGGTCACGATCAATACGGTGACCGAGGCCGCGTGGGGCATCGTCCTCCAAGCGTACAGCGGCACCCGAGATGTCGTCTTCGGGAAAACGGTGTCGGGCAGACAGGCGGATGTACGAGGAATTGAGCAGATCGTCGGCTTGTTCATCGCGACCATCCCCACGCGCGTCCGATGCGAAGAGGAGACGACCGTCTCCGAACTGCTCAAAGAGCTGCAAGTGCAGGGAACCAAGGGCAACGAATACTGCTACTGCCCCTTTCCGCAAATTCTCGGCTTGACGAAACAAAAAGCCGACTTGGTCAAAACCTTGTACGTCTTTGAAAATTACGAATTTGATCAAGCGGTCTTGACGGGTGAGGAATACGGGCTGCAACTCAAACCCGAGTCGGCCAGAGAACAGACCAACTACGGGATCAACCTGATCGCCAGCTTGGAAGACGAAGTCTTGAACCTGAAGATCATGTACAACCCCAACGAGTTCGTGCAGGGCGACATCGAGAGCATCCTGTCCCGGATGGAAACGGTCTTGCTGTCGTTTGCAGCCAACCCCGATGGAAACGTCTCCTCGATCGAAACGGTCACGGCACAGGAGCGAGTCCGAATCCTCGAGGAGTTCAACGATACGGCTCTGGAGTATCCGAGAGACCGAACGGTCGTGGACCTGTTCGAGGAGCAGGTCCGAACGGCGCCCGACCGGATCGCCGTCGTCGATCAGGGAGAGCAACTGACCTATGCGGAGTTGAACCGCAAAGTGAACCAAGTCGCGTGGAAGCTCCGCGAGATGGGAGTCAAACCGGATGAGCGGGTGGCGATCATCGCTGAGCGCAGCATCGAGATGGTGGCCGGCATCTACGGCATCATCAAAGCGGGCGGCGCGTACGTCCCGATCGACCCGACCTTCCCGGAAGATCGCCTTCGATTCATGCTGGAGGATTGCGGGGCCCGAGCGGTGCTGCTCTACCAAGCGGAACCGGAAACGGAATTGCCGATCCTCGATCTGGCGGATGGCGCGATCTGGGATGGCCTGTCTGACAATCCGGACAAAGTCAACAAGCCCGATGATTTGGCGTACGTCATCTACACGTCGGGCACCACCGGCCAGCCCAAAGGCGTCATGTTGCAACATCGAGGCGTAGTGGCCATGCGCGCCTACCTGAAGGAACTGTACCAAGTCACCGCGCAGGACAACGTGTTGCAGTTTGCCAACTACGTCTTTGACGCGGCGGTTTGGGAAATGACCCTGTCGCTGCTGATGGGCGCAAGGCTGACCTTGA
>DASTWJ010000129.1:0-18139 GCA_035776695.1 Bacilli bacterium | reverse complement strand
CCGCTGTCGCCGGGGCAGCAGCAACTCTGGTTTCTCGATCAGTTGGAGCCGGGGAGTGCGGTGTACAACATCCCGCTCTTGTACCGTTTGGAGGGGGCGCTCGACCTGAGTGCCCTGCGCCAAGCGCTGCAGGCGCTGGTCGACCGCCACGCCGCTTTGCGCTCCACGTTCCCCAAACAGGACGGGTCGCCCGTCCAAGTGGTCGCCGAGCGGGTGGAAGTGCCCTGTACGGTCGAGGACCTCTCTGCGCTGAAGGAGCAAGAACGCGAGACAGCGCGAGATCGGCTGATCGAGGATGAGCTGAGCCGCGGGTTTGACCTGCTGCACGGCCCGTTGCTGCGCGCTCGCCTGCTGATCGAAAGCGAACGGAGCACCGTGTTGTTGCTCAACGTCCACCACATCGTGTTCGACGGCTGGTCCGTACAGGTCGCCCTGCAGGATTTGGCCGCCCTGTACCGCGCCTATGCCGCCGGAACCGAACCCGACTTGCCCGCACCGTCCCTCGAATTTACCGACTATGCCGCGTGGTTCAACCAACGGCTGGCAGGCGGCGAGTTGGACGGACAGCGCGACTTTTGGCTGGAGCAGTTGCAAGGCGAACTGCCTTCGCTGGAGCTGGTGCCGGACTATGTACGACCGCCGGTGCAAGCGCATGAAGGCAGTTGTCGCGAGCTGACGTTGGCGCACGGGTTGACCGAGCGCCTGCGCGAGATCGCAAAGCGCCAAGGCGTGACGCTGTACATGCTGATGCTCACCGTCGTCAACGTGCTGCTCAAGCGGATGACCGGACAGGAAGACACGATCATCGGCACGCCGGTCGCTTGTCGGACGAAAAAAGAACTCCACGACCTGATCGGGTATTTTGTCAACATGTTGCCGCTGCGCACGCAGGTCAAAGGCGACCTCTCGTTCGCCGAGCTGCTCGCATCGACCAAAGAACACCTGCTGACGGCGTTTCAACATCAGGAATACCCGTTCCATCGGCTGGTCGAGGCGCTCAATCCGGAGCGCACCCCCAGTCGCACGCCGATTTTTCAAACGATCATGACCTATGCCGATCTGACGGCGAACCCGCTGTTTGGCGATGTGAAGGTCACGATGTTGCCCGTGCCGGTCAACACGGTGAAATTTGACATCGGCTTCAGCTTCTTGGAGCATGCCGATTCGCTGCAGGTGGCAATCGACTACCGCACCGACCTGTATCGCGCCGACACGATCGACCGCCTGCTGGGGCACCTGCGCCGGTTGCTGGAAGCGATCGTCGCCAACCCGGAGCAGACGGTCGACCGGCTGGAGATGTTGACGCAGGACGAGCTGGCGGAGCTGACCGTGACGGTCAACCAAAGCGCCAACCCGATGCCGCCGGAAGCTTGCCTTCACCAACTGGTGGAGAAGCAAGCCGCCGAACGACCGGAGCAACTGGCGCTGCGCTGGCAGGAGCAGGAGCTGACCTACGCACAACTCAACGCCCGCGCCAACCGTCTCGCCCACTGGTTGCGCACCCAAGGCGTCGGACCGGATACGGTCGTCGTGCTGCTCTGCGACCAGAGCGTGGAGATCATCGTCGGAATGCTGGGGATTCTCAAGGCGGGCGGCGCTTACATGCCGCTCGACCCGAGCTATCCGCAACAGCGACTGACCTACATGATCGAAGACTCCAAGTCGCCGGTCGTCCTGACCCAGAGCCGTTATCTCGACAAGGCGGAGGGCTATGCGGGCACGACGTTCGCGCTCGATCATGCGGAAGCGACTTCGCCCCTCTCCGCCCATCCAACACACGACCCGGAGCCGTTGACCGACGGAGAGAACCTGATGAACGTGCTCTACACCTCCGGCTCCACCGGGATGCCCAAAGGCGTGGCACTCCCCCATCGCGGGGTGATCCGCCTCGTGAACAACGCCAATTTTGCCAAGATGAACAGCACGGAAGTCGTCCTGCAACTCTCGCCGTTGAACTTTGACGGTGCGACGTTTGAGATCTGGGGGACGCTGTGCAACGGCGGCACGCTGGTGATCTTGGAAAAAGAGACGGTGCTCGCGCCGAAGGAGTTGTCCAACGCGATCCATCACCACGGGGTGACCACGCTGTTGGTGACCACACCGCTCCTCAACCGCCTGATCGAGGACGCGCCGGAAGCGTTGACTCCGCTGCGCCGCCTGATCTTCGGGGGCGAGGTCATCTCCAAACCGCATATCAAAAAGGCGCTGAACTACTGCCGTCCGGGTACGCTCGTCCACACCTACGGCCCGACGGAGAACTCGTTTACCTCCTGCTATTTCCCGATTCGAGAAGTGGACGACCGCGTCTGGACGATCCCGATCGGGCGTCCGGTCTCCAACACGGAGATCTACCTGCTGGACGAGCACCTGCAGCCGGTGCCCTATGGGGTGATCGGCGAGGTCTATCTGTCCGGCCTCGGTCTCGCTCGCGGCTACCTGAACGACCCGAAACGCACCGCGAGCGTGTTCCTGCCGCATCCGTTCTCTCAACAGCCGGATGCGCGCCTTTACAAGACGGGCGACCGCGCACGCCGCCTCGCCGACGGCACGATTGAATTCATCGGGCGCAAAGACAACCAAGTCAAGATCCGCAGCCAGCGGGTCGAGCTCGGCGAGGTGGAAAGCACGCTGCGCCGCAACCGTCTGGTGCAGGAATGCTTCGTCACCACGACGCTCGACCGAAACAACGCCAAGCAGTTGGTCGCTTACTTCGTGCCCGCCGGTCTACAGGAGGAGCACACGGACAACCGCGTACAGGTGATCCAATGGGCGAGCGAAAAAGTGGCGGAGTTGCGCAAGTTCCTGCACGAACAGCTCCCCGAGTACATGGTGCCGCCGCATCTGATCGCACTGACCGACCTGCCGCTCAATCCGAACGGCAAAGTCAACCGCCGGGAACTGCCCGAGCCGACCGACCTGTCAAGCGATCGCGAGTATCTGGCGCCGACCAACGAAGTCGAGCAAGAGGTCGCGGCGATCTGGGCGGAGGTGCTCGGCCTGGAACGCGTAGGGCTGACCGATAACTTTTTCGACTTGGGCGGGCATTCGCTGTTGGTGGTCAAGGTGCATGATCGGATCAAACAGCGGTGGAAGGCGCCGCTGCGCCTGATGGATCTGTTCACGTACACCACCGTGGCTGCGCTGGCCGATGCGATCGCCGAGCGTTTGAACGACACCAAGCCCAAGTCGCAAGGAGAAACAGAAGCGGAAACGGAAGTTGAAAAAACGAAGGCTCAAACGGCGGCTGCCTTGAACGTCGCCGAAGGGGACGAAGACGACCAAGCCGTCGCCATCGTCGGCATGGCGCTGCGCTTCCCGCAAGCGAACGACGTGTACGAATTCTGGGAGAACCTGATCGCGGGGCGCGAATCGATCACCCGCATCCCGGACGAAGAGTTGGAAGACGCTCCGTTCCACCATGACCCGCTGTTGGCGCAACGTGTTGTACGCGCCGGGGGCTTCGTCGACAACCCGTTCCGATTTGACCCGAGCTTCTTCGGCATGTCGGAGCGGGAAGCGACGCTGATGGACCCGCAGCACCGCCTGTTCCTCGAATGTGCATGGGAAGCGATTGAAAACGCGGGGTATGACCTCGACACCTTGCATGGGCCGGTCGCGCTCTACGCCGGCACCGCGCCGAGCTCCTATCACGCGCACAAGAGCGCCAACCGTTCGGTCGCCGACGAGTTCCAGCAGGATCTGATGTCGCAGCCGACCTTCTTGGCGACCCGCGTGTCCTACAAGCTGAACCTGACCGGAGAGAGCCTGATGCTCGACACCGCCTGCTCCACCTCGCTGGTCGCCGTCCACATGGCTTGCCAAAGCCTGTTGCAGGGGCAATCGTCCTACGCGCTGGCGGGCGGCGTGTCGATTCGCGTGCCGCAGAAGACCGGCTACCTCTACGAACCGAGCTTCATCCTGTCGCCCGACGGTCACTGCCGCGCGTTTGACCAAGACGCGCAAGGGACGGTCGAAGGCAACGGGTGCGGCGTCGTCCTGCTCAAGCGCCTGTCCGATGCTCGCCGCGACCAAGACCCGATCTACGCGGTGATCCGCGGCTCGGCGATCAACAACGACGGTCACGCCAAGATCGGCTACACCGCCCCGAGTCTGCAAGGGCAGGCGGAAGTGATCGCCCGCGCCCAATCGAAAGCCGGCCTGACGCCCGACCGCATCTCCTACATCGAAGCGCACGGCACCGGCACCAAGCTCGGCGACCCGATCGAAGTGGAAGCACTGACCCGCGTGTTCCGCACGACGACCGACCGCACCCGCTACTGTGCGCTCGGCTCGGTCAAAACCAACATCGGGCACCTCGGCTCCGCAGCCGGCATCGCCGGCCTGATCAAGACGGCGTTGGCGCTCAAGCACAAGGAACTCCCGCCAAGCTTGCATTACCGGACACCGAACCCGGAGATCAACTTCGCGGACAGCCCCTTTTATGTCAATGAGCAGCGCCGCCCGTGGGTCGCGGAAAACGGACAACCGCTGGTCGCCGGCGTCAGCTCGTTCGGCATCGGCGGCACCAACGCGCATGTGATTCTCACGGAAGCGCCTGCCGTCAGAACGGAGGGGAAAACGAAATGAAGCCACAACTGATCACGCTGACCGCTCGCAGCACCGACGAATTGCAACAGGTGGCTGCGCGGTTGGCCCGGCACCTCGACCGAGAGCCGGAGCTTTTGCTACACGACTTGGCCTACACCTACCAGATCGGCAAAAAACCGTTTGCCCACCGCCTCGCGCTGGTCGCCGCCGATCGCGACGAGTGGCAAGCGCTCTGCCTGCGGGTCGCCGACGCTCAAGTGGATCTCAGCTCCCCTTTTTCCGGCATCGGTTCCTACGGACTGGCCGACCGCACGGAAGATCGGGTCGCCTTCCTCTTCACCGGACAAGGCGCCCAACATTCGGGGATGGGACGGGAGCTGTATGAGCGGTTCCCCGTGTTCCGCCAAGAACTGGACCGCTGTGCCGCCTTGTTGGAAGCACAACTGCCCGCGCCGCTGCTTGGCTACCTGTTCGACGCGGACTTTGCGGCGCAGTTGAACGAGACGCAATACACGCAGCCCGCCCTGTTCGCCTACGAATACGCGCTGGCTCGCCTGTGGCTGTCGTGGGGCGTTCGTCCGTCCGTGATGATCGGACACAGCCTCGGGGAGTATGTCGCCGCCTGCATCGGCGGTGCCCTGTCGCTGGAAGACGCCTTGACCCTCGTCACCGCTCGCGGTCGCCTGATGCAGGAGCGTTGCGAACGCGGAGCGATGGCTTCCGTGCTCGCTTCGGAGCAGCGCGTGCGCCAAGATCTGGCGCAGGTCGACGGCGTGGAACTCTCCGCCGTCAACACCGCCCAACAGATCGTCGTCGCCGGGACGCAAGCCGGAGTCGATGCCCTGTGCGCCCGCTGGGAGCGGGACGGGCTGACCCACAAGCGCCTGACCGTCTCCCACGCCTTCCACTCGCAGCTGATGGAGCCGATGCTCGATGAGTTTGCCGATCTCGTGCGGAATGTGACATGGAAGCGCTTGGACATCCCGGTGATCTCCAACCTGACCGGCGAGTTGATCGAAGAATACGCGGACGCCGACTACTGGTGCCGCCACTTGCGCCAACCTGTCCAATTCTCCGCCGGGCTGGAGACACTGACCCACACCGCAGGCGTGACGATCTGCTTGGAGATCGGGCCGCACCCGGTGCTCCAACGGTTCGCTTTGAAAACCCTGTCCGCCGACCACCTGCTCCTCGCGTCGGCCGATCGTCGCCGCTCGGAAGTCACCACCGTCCTCCAAGCGCTCGGCCACCTGTGGAGCGTAGGACAAACGGTCGACTGGCAAGCGGTCCATGCGGGCGAAGACGTACGGCGCGTCCATGTGCCGACCTACCCGTTCGCTCGCCAAACGTATAGCCTCTACCGCGAAGACGAGTGGCGGCTGCACGCTTCCTCGCAAACGCAAGCAACGTCTCACACCCCCTCTGCAAAAGGGGAGCTGTCGAGGACCTCTGCGGCTGTCGCTTCCTTTGCGAGCACAGGCGAGACGACCGTGTACCAAACGCTGTCGGGCTACATCGAAGAAATCCTCGGCGTGCGGAATGTCGGGCCGGAGCAGAACTTCTACGACTTGGGCGGCGATTCGCTCAACGCCATCCAGTTGCAAGCGCGCATCCGCCAAGACCTCGGCGTCGACCTGACGCTGCAAGACCTGTTCGAGATCCCGACGATCGCCGCGCTGAGCGAAGCGATCGAAGCGCGGATCGACCCGTCGGAGCGCGTGGCGAACACACAAGGTGCGAGGCGTCGCTCTGCGATCCCGCGCCTGCCGAAGCGGCGCACCTACCCGCTGTCGAACGCCCAGCAGCGGATGTACTTCCTCGCCGAAAGCCAAACGGGCGAGACGCTGTACAACCTGCCGAGCGGCATGATCCTGCACGGCCCGGTGGACGTGACACGCCTGCAAACGGCCTTCCAACTGCTCGTCGACCGCCACGAACAACTGCGCACCACCTTCACGATGGAGGATGACACCCCGGTGCAAGTCGTCGCCGATCGGATGACGCTGACCTGTTCCGTCGAGGATTGGCGTGACCTCGTTGCGGATGAACAAGCTCGCTTGGAGCGCGAACGCATGCTCGAAGAAGCGCGCCATCCCTTCGATTTGGCCACCGGCCCTCTGCTGCGCGTGCGCCTGATCACTTTGGCGGCGGATCGGTTGCTCGTGATCCTCAACGTGCATCACATCGTCTTCGACGCTTGGTCGATGGGGGTATTGCTGCGGGAACTGGACGAGGTCTACAACGCCCTCGGAGCCTCGCGCGAACCGAACCTGCCTCAGACGGAGATCCGCTACACCGACTATGCCGCGTGGATGTCCGAACAGATGGAAACCGGCATGATGGCGACCTCCCGCGACTATTGGCTGCAGCATCTCGGCGGTGAACTTCCGGTGCTCGACCTGCCGACCGATTTCCCGCGCCCGGCCAAGCAGACGTTTGACGGTGCGACGGAGGCGGTGAAGCTCGACCCGCATCTGGTCGGCGCGTTGCGCTCGTTCCTTCGTCAACAGGACACCACGCTCTACACCGTGCTGCTGGCTGCGCTCTACGTGCTGTTGCACCGCTACAGCGGACAGCAGGACATCATCGTCGGCACCTCGGTCGCCGGGCGCTCGGAACCGAGTCTGGAAGGGCTGATCGGGATGTTCGTCAACACGTTGGCGATCCGCGCCGATCTGTCGGACGACCCGATGTTCGCCGACTTCCTGCAACAGGTTCGCACCCGCACGCTGGCTGCGTTTTCACATCAGGACTACCCGTTTGAAAAGCTGATCGAGGACCTGAATCTGGAGCGCGATGAGAGCCGTCCTCCGCTGTTCAGCCTCATGTTCACGCTGCTCGGCGGCGAACAGCGCCGGCAGACGACGATCTGCAACGCACAGGCCACGCCGATCGAACCGCCGGGTCGCCAGTCCAAATTCGACCTGACGCTGATCGCCAACGAAGAGGCGCACGACCTGACGCTGCATCTGGAATACAACACCCGCCTGTTCAAGCCGACGACGATCCGCCGCCTGTTGCGCCATTTCACCACGTTGTTGAACAGCCTTGTCGCTACGCCCGACACCCCAGTCGGTCGCTTGGCGCTGTTGACCGCGGAAGAGAGCCACACGCTCACCGAAGCGGTGAACAACACGGCGGCTTCGTTCCCGGACGGGCAAACGATCCACGCGATCCTCGCCGAACGAGCTGCCAAGTTCGCCGACAACATCGCCATCCGAGCGGGCGAGCGCACGCTGACCTATCGGGAGCTCGAGGCACGCGCCAACCGACTCGCACACCATCTGCGCCGCCAACACGTCGGGCCGGATACGCCCGTCGTGCTGCTCGCCCACCGCTCGCCGGAGCTGCTCATCGCTCTGCTCGCGGTCTTGAAGGCGGGCGGTGCCTACGTACCGGTCGATCCGAACTACCCCGACGCCCGCATCCGGCACCTGTTGCAGACCTGCGACGCCCCGGTCGCTCTCGTCGCGGAACAACTGGCGGACAAACTCGGCGACTTCGACGGACAAGCGCTGGTCCTCGAACGGATGGAGGAGCTGACAGCCGATCTGGACAGCACCCCGCCGCAAGAGATCAGCTCGCCGGAAGATCTGGCCTACATGATCTTCACATCCGGCTCGACCGGGCAACCGAAAGGCGTGCAGATCAAGCATCGCGGCCTCGTCAACTACCTGACTTGGGCGACGACGTACTACCACGCGGAGACGGATGGCAGCTTCCCGCTCTACTCCTCCCTGGCGTTCGACTTGACGGTGACCAGCCTGTACCTGCCGCTGTTGAACGGACACACGCTGTCCCTCCAAGCGCCGGAACTGGAAGGCACCGCCCTGATCGCCCGGATGGCGGAGACCGCCGACTTCCGCTCGGCCAAATTCACGCCGGCCCATCTTGAATTGCTGCTGCAGGATGCCGAATGGAACGGGCCGCGCCTGTCCTCCCTGCGGCGGGTGATCGTCGGCGGGGAAGCCCTGCCGCCCGATCTGTTGCGCGCTTGGTTCAAGCACTACCCGCAAACGACCGTCTACAACGAGTACGGCCCGACGGAAACGGTCGTCGGCTGCGTCGTACAGGAACTGACGGCCGACAGCGAGTTGACCGGTGCCACCGTGCCGATCGGCCATCCGGTGGCCAACACGCAAGTCTATCTGCTCGATGAGCACCTGCAACCGGTGCCCCACGGCGTGCGCGGCGAGATTTACATCGGCGGCGCAGGCGTGGCGCGCGGGTACTTTAACCGCCCTGATCTGACCGCCGAGCGATTTGTCGACAACCCGTTTTGCCCGGGCATGCCGATGTACAAGACGGGCGACCTCGGACGCCGCCTCGAAGACGGCACGCTGGAATACCTCGGTCGCCTCGACGACCAAGTGAAGATCCGCGGCTTCCGCATCGAGCTGGGCGAGATCGAGTCGGCCCTGCTTCAACATCCGGCGATCCGCGAGTGCGTCGTGACCACCACGCCTGACGCTGCAGGGCAGCCGCAGTTGATCGCCTACCTCGTCACCACCGCCACGCTGCGGGACGAAGAGGTCAAAGCGTATCTCGCACGGACACTGCCCGCCTACATGGTGCCGGAGCAGTTGGTGCATCTCGCGGAGATCCCGCTGACCGTCAACGGCAAGATCGACCGCGCCGCGCTGCCCCGACCGTCCGTTGTCCAACAAAAGGCGTCGACCGCCCACGATACGGTCGACGTGTCGCCCTCGCCGACGACCGCGCCGGAAACGGAGCTCAGCCCGTTGCAAGCGTGGGTCGCCGACCTGTGGAAAAAACAACTCGGCGTGGAGCACGTTGCGCTCGAGGACGACTTCTTCAGCCTCGGCGGGCATTCGTTGAAGATCCTGCCGATCATCGTACAGCTGAAAAAGAAATACCCGCAGATCCAAGTACAGGATTGTTTTACCTACCGAACTCTCAAGGATTTAACCGAATACCTGTCGAATTTTGAAAAAGAAAATGTTTCCGAACCGTCTGTCACCCAACCGGAACCCGCCGCAACAGCGCAAGCGGTTGCGCCGACCACACCAAGCCGACCGAAGACGCTCAGCGCCGATGAGACCGCCGCTTGGGCACCGCCCGAAGCCGTGCTGCTCACCGGGGCGACCGGCTTCCTCGGTTCGCATGTGCTCCACGACCTGCTGACAGAGACGGAGGCTCGTGTCTGCTGCTTGGTTCGCGCCGGAGAAACGGAGACGGCGCAACAGCGTCTGGAGCGGATGTTCGCCTTTTATTTCGGAGCGGAGAGCTTCGCACCGTACCGCGACCGCATCCACGTGTTCGCCGGCGACCTCGCCGCACCCGACTTGGGCCTGTCCGACGGGCAACAAGAAGCACTCGCCGCCCAAGTGGACGCGATCATCCATTGCGCAGCCGATGTCCGCCATTACGGAGACAGCGCGGCGTTTGACAACGTAAACGTCGGCGGCACCGAACGCCTGCTGGCGTTGGCCAAGCGGCGAGAGGGCATCCGCTTCTACTATGTCTCGACGATCAGCATCGTCGGCTGGGCGGCCGATGACCCGGCGGAAGTGGTGTTGACCGAGAACGACTTCGACCGCGGGCAGGTCTTGGATAACGTGTATACCCGCAGCAAGTTCGAAGCGGAGAAACGGGTGCGCCAAGAGATGGCCGACGGCTTACCGGCCGCCATCATCCGCGTAGGCAACCTGATCGCCCACTCCGGGACCGGTCACTTCCAACAGAACATGGAAACGGACGCATTTTACCGCATCTTGAAAGCGTTGCTCCTGCTCGGAGCCTATGCCGATACGCCGGGGACGCTTGACCTGACGCCGGTCGATTATGCCAGCCGTTCGCTCGTCGCCTTGACTGCCCAGGCTTCGACCATCGGCCAGACGTATCACCTCTGCAACCCGAAGCAGGTCGGGGTCGCCGAACTGGTGCAGCATTTGCAAACGTTTGGCTACTCCCTGACCCAGTTGTCGCCGGAGCAGTTCGGCGCCTTCCTCTTGCAGGAGGAAGCGATGACGCCGGAACATCAGGAGGCGCAGCACCTGCTCGTCGCCCATCTCGAAGGCGGCGGCGACGAAGCGGCCGGCGGGTCGGTGATTCGCATCGACTGCCAACAGACGGCCGAGCGACTGGACGCGCTTGGCATCCGTTGCCCGGCACCGGATCGCGAGCTGATGTTCCATCTGGTCAAATACGCGATCGGGCAGGGCTTCTTCCCCGCCCCGAAGTTTTGGAATCTACTGCTCGAACCGACCGCAACGCACGCCGCAGTCGGCAGCAACCGATAGGAGGATCTTCATGCTACAGACCCCGCACCAATTGAAACCGATTCATCCCGACGACCTGTTCAACGGGTACGTCGGGGCACATGTCGCCTTTACCTTTCAACAGATCGGCCTGCTCGATCACCTGACCCCCGGAGTCGCGCTCTCGGTTGCCGAGATCGCGACCCGCACGGGTGGCGAGGAAAAGCGCATCGCCGCACTGCTCAAAACGGGGGAGGCGCTCGGCTATCTCGAACACCTGTCCGACGGAACGGTGCAAACAACCGAGATGGGCGAAGTCCTGCGCACACAGCTCGGCTACTTCACGTGGAGCGTCGGCGGCTACGGCCAGTTGTTCCAGCACCTGCCCGCTTTAACCCGCGAGCAACAAGCGTGGGGCCCGCTGCGCAACACCGGGCTGGTCGCACTGGGCGCCGACCTCAACAACCGCAACTTCATGCAGCACCTCTTGTTTGAGGTCTTGGAGAGCATGGAGTTCACCACGATTGCCGACCTTGGCTGCGGCAACGGCGGCCGCCTCGTCTCGTACTGCCAACGCTATCCGCACATCAAGGGCGTCGGGGTCGACATCAGCGAACCGGCGATTGCGATGGCCAACGACATGGTCGAACAGCACGGGTTGGAAGACCGTTTGAAGATGATCTGCACCAACGTCCTCGACACGATTCTCGACGACAAGTACCAAGAGGTGCTCGCCGATGTCGAAGTGGTGTCGTCGTTCATGATGCTGCATGACCTGTACAACATCCCGGGGGTCTGGGAGGTGCTGTTCGATCGGTTGCGCGCCGCGTTCCCGAACGTCCGCTACTTCCTGATCGCCGACACCGTGCAGATGCCGCCGTTGGAGGAGCTGGAGAAGCTGCCGATCTTCAATGTCGGCTACGAGCTCTTGCACGCCTATATGGACGTCAACCTGCCGACCAAGCAGGAATATGACGAAGCGTTTGCCAAAGCGGGTCTGACGGTTGAGACTTGCATCGACTTCGGCACGCCGTACACCTATCTCTATCTGTTGCGCGTCTAGTACGCGCAACACCCACTTTTTCCAAAAAGCGAGGTTTCAACCATGTCCCAACAAACACAGGAACTGATTCGTGAATTCCAACTGGAAGATATCCCGGCCGTCGTCGCGATCAACAACCGCGTCAACTCGCGGGTGCCGATGACCGTCGAAGGGATGCGTTCCGTCGAAGAGGCGCGCAACCCGGAGCATCCGCTCATGCAATGGGTGGTCGAGCGTGACGGTCGCGTGGTCGCGTATGCCGACAGCGGCATTGTGAAAGGCACCTCGGCGCAAGACACGTTCCATGTCTTCGTGCTCGTCGATGCCGATCAGGCCGGTCAAGGAATCGCCACCCGACTGCTCGAGGAAGCGTGCGCGTTTGCCCGCTCGCACAAGATCACCCAACTGATCGGCGCGTGTTCCGAAGAGGATCCGCAAGCGATCGCATGGGTGCGCAAAAACGGCTTCGAACAGATCGGGCACAACGCGGAGGCGTTTTTCGAACTGGACGCGGCGGCCGTCGACGCGCTCGACCCGGAGGCGACATTGACCAAGCACGGGCTGACCTTCCGCACGATCTCCGAAGAAAAGGAAGCAAAAGGCGACGTGATTCCGGAGCTGTTCGAAACGCTGGCCAATCCGCTGATCCAAGAGATCGTCCTGCCGGGCGGGGCCAAGATCAACCTGACCTATGAGCAGTTCAAAGGCATGATGTTCGGCACGCCGGACTCCGACCTCGACGGGGAGATTCTCGCCGTGCGCGATGGTCGGTATGTCGGCTGGTGCTCCGTGCTGATGGGACAGCGTGAAGCGGCCTACCTCAACTTCTACGGCACCATCGCCGACCTGCGCCCTGCTGTCGAGATCGCACTGATCCAACGCGCTTGCCAGATCGCACACGGCAAGGGCTTCTCCCGCATCGGGACACACATCGGCAACGTTCGTGAAGACCTGTTGCAGGAGATGCACAACACCGGGTTTGTCTCGCAACCGGGACGCCTGATCTGGTCCAAACAACTCGACTAGAGAATCTTGAAAGACTTGAGAGGAGATACGCCATGTTGTCTCAGTTGAGAGGATATATGGTTCTCATGCTCACCGAGATGGTTTCGGCCATCGGGAGCAGTTTGACGACGTTTGTCCTGGCCTACTGGGCTTGGAAGACGTTTGATCGTCCCGGTGCGATCGCCGAAGTGACGATCTCCTTTTTCCTGCCGATGATCATCACCGCGCCGATCGCCGGCATCCTGATCGACCGCTTGAACCGCAAAGCGATCCTGATCGTCAGCAACTTGATTCTGTCCGGCCTGCTCCTCTTGCTCGCCTACCTGATGTACACGGACCACCTGCAATTCTGGCACGTCTACACCACGGCGATCGTCCATGCCTGCTGCACCGCGTTTCGCACGCCGACGCTGCAGGCGACGATGGGCCTGATGGTCGACCGCAAACAGTTGACACGGATCACCGGGTTGACCCAGTCGTTGAACGCCACCGCGTTCATCTGCGGCCCGCTGATCGGCGGTCTGCTGATCGGCTTCCTCGGCGGCTCCGGGCTACTTGTGTTGGATGCGGGCTCGTTCCTCGTTTCGGTGATCGGGGCGCTTCTCGTCGCCATCCCGACGCCTGTCCGCAAACCGCAAGCGGCAAACAAGCCCAACTTCCTGCAGGAGATCGCCATCGGGGCGCGTTTCCTCATGCAGCACAAAAGCATGGTCGCGCTGGTGTTGTCCGGCACGGTCTTCGGTATTTTCGGTTCATTTCTCGTCGTGTTGCTGTTGCCGATGTCCTCGACCGTCTGGACACATCTCCCGGAAGCGGCTTGGATGGCCGATCTCTTGGGCGGCGGCTCCAACGGGTCTGAGCAGTCGTTTGATGCACAGGTCAGCGGGGCGATGAACACGCTGCTGTTCTTCGGAGTATTCACCGGCGGGCTGTTGATGGCGAGTTGGGGCGGGTTTAAAAACCGGGTCACCAACGTGATGGTCGGGCTGTTGCTCGCCGGGCTGTTCCAAGCGCTGGTCGCCACCCCGAATCTGTATACCGCAGGTTTCGCTCTGTTTGTCTGCGGCCTCGCCGGTCCGATGTACAATTCGACCGTGCAGACGATCTACCTGAACAAGACGCCGCCGGAGATCCAAGGCCGGGTGTTCAGTCTGCTCGGGCTGATCGGTCAGATCACCTACCCGATCGGCCTGGTGATCGTCGGGTTGCTCGGCGATCACATGAAGCCGGCCGACATGCTGATGTACAGCGGGATCGGCTGCGTGATCTGTTGTACGCTCTTCCTCCTGTTCTCGTCGTTGCGCCATGTCGACCGACTGGTTCCCAATCATGAGGAGGCGGCCGGCACGACGGCGGGATAGGCACGGTTTTTTTTTCATAAAAGGAGGTCTTGCCACGATGCAAGCAGCAGAAGGAATCAGCAAACTCCCCGTTTTCAAAGAAGTGGATGGGCATTTTCATCCGGCTCCTTTTTACTTGTCCGAAGAGATGTTTGGCGGTCTGGATGTGGAGATCGCCGGTGGCCCGATCGATCATCTGGTCAACCAACCGGTCGCCGATGTGCATACGCATGACGTGCCGGAGATCTACCTGTTGCTCTCGCCGGAGCCTGGCGGTGCCAAGATTCGGATCGAGGTCGATGGCGAAACGCATGTGCTGGAATCGCCGGCGAATTTTTACGTGCCGGCCGGGGCGCGGCATCGCTTTTTGACGCTGGAGGCGACGAAGGGGAGCTATTGCCTGGGCTTGCTGTTGAACTATCAGCGGAAGAAATAGGGAACGAGGAGGAAGTGAGATGACGACTCAACTGACTGTACGGTCTTTCAACGCCTCGATCGCCGGGGCGGATGATCTGCACCGTCTGCATCTGAGCGAGAATCATTACGGCATGTCTCCTGCCGTTCGCGAGGCGATCGAGGAGGAGTTGCAACGGATTCATCTGTATCCGGACCCGGACTGCAGCACGTTGCGCGAACAGTTGGCTGCGCACTACGGGGTCACGGCGGACATGGTGATCGTGGGCAACGGCACCGATGAGATCTTGCTGCTGACGTCGATGGCGCTGCTCGGGCCGGGCAAGACGTCGCTGACGACCGATTCGACGTTCCCGGGGTACAAGGTGACGACCGCGTTGAGCGGCGGGGAAACCCGCTTCGTGCCGATGACGGAGGATTACCGGATGCCGGCGGCGCAGTTGGCGAACGCTTGTCGGGCAGGGATCGACGTGGTGTTTCTGTGCAACCCGCACAACCCGACGGGGACGATGTTGTCCGCAGCGGAGCTTTGCGAGGTGTTGACGGCCGCTTCGGAAGCGGGTGTGGTTCCGGTGCTCGATGAGGCGTATGCCGATTTTGCCGACCAGCCGTTTCCGTCGGCGATCCCGTATGTTCGGGAGGGGCTGCGCGGGCTGGTCATGCGCACGTTCTCCAAGTCGCACGGGCTGGCCGGGTTTCGGGTCGGCTATGCGATCGGCTCGCCCGACCTGATCGCTGCGGTGCAACGGATGCGCTCGGCCTTGCCGTTTAGCGTCAACCGCTTGGCGCAGACGGCTGCGTTGACGGCGCTCCGGCATCCGGATTTCGTGACCGAGGTACGGAAGCGGACGCAGGCGGTGAAGCGAGAGTGTTACCGCCGGTTGGAGCAGCTTGGGCTGTCTTATGTCCCTTCGCAGACCAATTTCGTGTTGGTTCGCGTGCCGGGGGACAGCGCAGAGGTCAGCCGTCGGCTGGTAGAGGAGCATCAGGTGCTGACGCGAGATACGACGGCGTTTGGGTATCCGGGGCATCTGCGGGTGTCGATGGGTACGCAGGAGCAGATGGCGCATTTTTGTGACGTGTTGGCACAGGTTTTGAAGGGAGGAACCGAAGGATGAGCCTCGACGCTTTTACCACAAGCTTGACGGTGAGAGGCGAGGTGCGGATCGGCATGTTGCAGGAGGGGCGTTCGCTGCCGCTGCTGGTCGTGCCGAACGCGCCCGGTGTGGAGGTCACGTCGTGGGTGCAGGCGAACCGCCCGTTTGTGGATCAGGTTCTGTTGCAGTACGGGGGGATCTTGTTCCGCGGGTTTGGGATCGATTCGCAGGAACGGTTCGATGCGTTTGTGAGCGGCACTTGCGAGCAGTTGCTCGATTACAATGAGTCTTCTTCGCCGCGGACGCGCTTGTCGAACAAGGTGTATACGTCGACGGAGCATCCGCAAGAGCAGAAGATTTTGCTGCACAATGAGCTGTCGTATTCGAGTGTCTGGCCTTTGAGGATCTGGTTCTGCTCGGTGACGCAGGCCGGGCAGGGCGGGGAGACGCCGATCGCCGATATGCGCCGCGTGTACCGGCAGATTCGCCCGGAGGTTCGGGAGCGGTTTGAGCGGCTTGGGTGGATGCTTGTCCGCAATTACGGGGACGGTTTCGGCCTGCCGTGGCAGGAGGTGTTCCACACGGAGGACAAGGCCGTGGTGGAGGCGTACTGCCGCCAACATCAGATCGAGTTCGAATGGAAGGATGAGCAGCGCTTGCGGACCCGTCAGGTGCGCAAGGCGGTGCGCCCGCATCCGGTGACGGGGGAGGCGTTGTGGTTCAACCATGCGGCGTTTTGGCATGAGTCTTCGTTGCCGTCGGAGGTGCGGGAGATGATGCTGACGTTGTTTGCTTCGGATGAGTTGCCGTACAACACGTATTATGGGGACGGCTCGCCGATCGAGGATGAGGTCGCGGCCGGTCTGCTGGCGGCGTATGATGCGGAGACGGTGGAGTTCCCGTGGGAGCGAGGCGATCTGCTCATGCTGGACAATATGCTTGTGGCTCATGGTCGCAATCCGTTTGTCGGGAAGAGGCAGACGTTGGTGGCGATGGGAGAGCCGTTTAGCGGGTACATGAAAAAATGACCTTCGCTTGCTGGCCGGGGTGGCTGGTGTGCCGAGGGGCTTTCGGAAGGTTATTTCTTGGGTTCTGTTTTAGGCAGGGAAAAGTGGCGGTGCTGCTTTTGCCCTGCTTTTTTCTTGCCTGTTTTTCTGTGTGGTACCTTGTCCATCTCTGTTGTGAGTTGCTTTGGTGGTTTCAAGCCGCTACAGGGAAGGTATATCCTCCGGGCTCGGGAGAACTCGCCACTACGGATATACCTTCCCTTCTGCTCCCTTGGGTGCCTGGCGACGTTCGGGTGCCTTCTCGTTTTGAGGACATAAAAAATGACCTCCGCTTTGCTGGCCGGGGTGGCTGGTGTGCCGAGGGGCCTTTGGAAGGTCATTTCTTGCTTCTATCCTATGCAGGGAAAAGTGGCGGTGTTACTTTCCCCTCGCCCGTTTATTAGCCAACTCGCTACGATGATCTCGCAAATCGCGGTTGTGGCTACACGGTCTTTCTGCCCCCTGTTCATCGGGTCTAGCAATGTGACCCAATAAAGCTAGGTTGTACGAATTCCTTTTCCATGGCTTTCAGTCCCCTGTTCATCGGGTCTAGTAATGTGACGTCCCGGCGCACGCCAGAGGCGTCCTCCAGCCACGCCCTTTCAGTCCCCTGTTCATCGGGTCTAGTAATGTGACAGCGAAAGCGCGAATGCTTCGGTTATGACTACACGTTCTTTCAGTCCCCTGTTCATCGGGTCTAGTAATGTGACCACCGAACTGGCGGCAATGCTGCGTCCAGACGTCGTCTTTCAGTCCCCTGTTCATCGGGTCTAGTAATGTGACCGCCCAAGCGCATCCTTTACGACGGCATCGCCACCTTGCTTTCAGTCCCCTGTTCATCGGGTCTAGTAATGTGACGTGACCCGAAGGTTGGCGAATTGGTGATTCTGCCTAGTCTTTCAGTCCCCTGTTCATCGGGTCTAGTAATGTGACCGACCGCGGAGAGGGCGGCAAAATGCTGTTGTGGTGCGGGTTGAGAGGGGGTACTGTGGTTGATGGAACGGCGTATTTTTCGAGGATCGGTTTTTTGCGTGAAAACCCCGTCGATCCTCGAAACTTGGGTTCCGCTTGTTATTAGGATTCCCCTTGGTGCATAGGTTATCCTCTTTTAGGCTAGACTATATTTTCTTTCGGCTGAAATACTGACTTAAGCGCTACGATACAACTTTTGAGATTGTCATCGCCTGTCGGCGGGAAAGATCGGTACGATCCGGTGAAGACACAAAGAAACCCGACCTCTTATGAGATCGGGTTTCTGGTTGCCTAGCGACGACTTACTCTCCCGGGACCCTGCGGTCCAAGTACCATCAGCGCAGAAGAGCTTAACTTCCGTGTTCGGGATGGGAACGGGTGTGACCTCTTCGCCATTGTCACTAGATGTGCGCTTGCGCGCTATAGGGTGTGTTCCCTGAAAACCGGATGCGAA
>DASTWJ010000128.1:0-15016 GCA_035776695.1 Bacilli bacterium | reverse complement strand
CCGCACGCCGTTTTTTCTCCGTGTATAAAAAGACGGTCTGCCAACTGCATGATGTCGGGGCGTAAAGAAGGAGGGGACTGACATGGGCAAGCGACTTCCCACGCTGAAACCGTCAAAAGGAGCGGTGTACGCGATGGGCGCGTTTCTCGCGACGTTTATCTTCTGGTTCACTCGTCCGGCGCCGGAGGATGAGGAGGAGAAGGGCAAGAAAGACTGAGGTCTGCCGTAGCAGGTGGAACTTGGTCTTTTTTTGCGGGGCGAGAGGGAAGGGGCATGAGACAATTTGTTTCGTACATAGAAAAAAAGGGAGAACGTGCGGTCGACGAGAGGAGGGTGCCGCATGGGTGTGATCGGCAAAAGCGTCACACGCAAAGACGCCGGGGAAAAAGTCACCGGCGCCGCTCGCTATGTCAACGACAGGCACTTGCCGCGCCTGTTGCACGCCAAATATACGATCTCCCCGCATGCCCACGCTCGCATCAAGAGCATCGACACAGCCCCCGCGTGGCAAGTGCCGGGGGTGCGGGCGGTGATCCTCGGGGAGCAGGTACCGATCCTGACCGGCCCGATTCTGGCGGATCGCCCGCCGCTGGCGATCGGCAAGGTGCGCTATGCGGGGGAGCCGGTGGCGCTGATCGTGGCGGATGAGGAGCATCAGGCGGAGCTGGCGGCGTCACGGCTGGTCGTGGAGTATGAGCTGCTGCCGGTGGTGAACGGACCTCTGGAGGCGTTTGCGGACAACGCGCCGTTGGTGCATGAAGACATCGAGAGCTATCACAACCACGGCGACGTTTACCCGCAACCGGGCACGAACATCGCCAATCTGTTCAAGATACGCAAAGGCGACATGGCGCAGGGGTGGGCGACCGGCGACGTGGTCGTGGAAGCGGCTCTCGGCTTCCCGCAGTCCGACCATGCCGCGATTGAGACCCGCTGCGTGCAAGCGGAAGTGACGGCCGACGGGCAAGTGATCCTGCATACGCCGTCCCAAGCCCCCTATGAGATCCCCGAGCAGTTCGAACGCTTCTTCGGCGTGCCTGCGGGCCAAGTCGTCGTGCATACCCCACTCGTCGGCGGCGGTTTCGGGGGAAAAGGGGCGGTGCAACTGGAGTTTCTCGCCTACCTCGCGACCAAGGCGGTCGATGGTCGCCCCGTGCAACTGTTGAACAGCCGGGAGCGAGACTTGATCTCGTCGCCCGTTCATATCGGGTTGGAGGCGCGGGTTAGGCTGGGGGCGACTTGTGAGGGGAAGTTTACGGCGCTGGAGATTTTCTATTGGTTTGACGGCGGGGCGTATTCGCAGATGGGCGTGGTGATGAACAAAGCGGCGGGGATCGACTGCACGGGGCCGTATCGGGTGGATCATGTGCATGTCGATTCGTATTGTATGTATACGAATCATCCGTACTCGACCTCGTTTCGCGGGTTCGGGCATCCGGAGATGACGTTCGTGATCGAGCGAGCCGTCGACCTGTTGGCGAAGCGGCTGGGCATCGACCCGTTGGTCTTGCGGGCGATGAATGCGATTCAACCGGGAGATACCTCTCCGACCCGTGCCTTGCTCGACTATAGCAACCTGGGCGACGTGTCGGCTTGCATCGAGCGGGTGGGCGAGTTGATTCGCTGGGACGAAGGCGTGCGGCAGGAAGTCGGGCCGCATAAAGTGCGGGCGAAAGGCATGGCCGCTCTCTGGAAGACCTCCACTTCCGCCACCGATGCGGGTGCGTCCGCCGTCTTGACCTTCAACCGCGACGGCAGCGCCAACATCAGCGTCGGCGTGGTCGAGATCGGTCAAGGCACGAGGACGGTGATGGCGCAGTTGGTGGCGGAGCGGTTGCATGAAAGCATCGACCGCGTCCACGTGTCGTTGGATGTGAACACGCGCAAAGACCCCGAGCATTGGAAAACGGTGGCGAGTTCGTCGGTCATGCTCTCCGGGCGAGCGGTGTTGCAGGCGGCGGATGATGCGATCCGCCAGATCAAGGAGATCGGAGCGGTGGCTTTGCGGGCGGCACCGGACGACTTGGCGGTGGCGCGGGGGCGTGTCTTTTTGCGGAGTAACCCGGCGATCGGCATGCCGTTGGAGAAGGTGGTTCACGGCTACCGTTTCCCAAACGGCAACGCGATCGGCGGGCATGTCGTGGGACACGGGCACTACCTGATGCACCGCGTCACCCGCTTGGAACACGAAACGGGGCAAGGCAAACCCGGCCCCGAGTGGACGGTGGGTGCCGAGGCGATCGAAGTGGAGTTGGACCTGCGCGACTGCACCTACCGTCTGGTGCGGGCGGCCGCCGTGATCGACGCGGGGCGCGTGTTGCACCCGCATCTCGCGACCGGCCAAGTGATGGGCGGCATGCACATGGGGTTGAGCTTCGGGTCACGGGAGCATTTTGTCTATAGCGAGCGAGGCGTGGTGTTGAATCCGCAGTTTCGCTCCTACAAGCTGCTGCACTATGGGGAGCATCCCGAGTATCTGGTGGATTTCGTGGAACGGCCGTACCTCGAGGGTCCGTTAGGTGCGCGTGGTGTCGGCGAATACGGGTTGATCGGCATGCCCGCCGCTCTCGCCAACGCGCTGTCCGTCGCGGCGGGGGTTGAGTTGTACCGCTTGCCCTTATTGCCGGAGCAGATCTGGCGGGCGAGAGGAGGGGATGTGCGGTGATTTCCTTTGATTTTGACTATGAGCGACCCGGTTCGTTGGTGGAAGCGGTGCAACTGTTTCTGCAAGCGGAGGAGCAGGGGCGGCTCCCGCTGTACTTCGGCGGCGGTACGGAGATCATCACGTTGGCGCGGATCGAGGAGCTGTACACGGAAGCGGTGCTCGATGTGAAGTGCATTCCGGGGATGCGGGCGTTGCAGGTCACGGGGGAGCGGATTGTGACGGGGGCTGCGCTGTCGCTAAACGAGGTGGTGCAGGCGAATGTCTACCCGTTGCTGAGTGCGACGGCCGGGAAGATCGCCGATCACAACTCGCGGAACAAGATCACGCTCGGAGGGAACCTATGCGGACGGATCATCTATCGCGAGGCGGTGTTGCCGCTGTTGGTGGCGGATAGCGAAGTCGTGCTGGCGGGGCCAAGTGGACTGCGGATCGTCCCTTTGCGTTCGGTGTTTGATCGGACGATGCGGTTGGAAAAGGGGGAGTTGCTCGTACAGATCCACACGCCCGTCGAGGCTGCTACAGCCTCTTACGCACACGTGCGGAAAAATCAATTGGAGGAGATCGACTACCCGCTCGTGACCGTCAGTGCCTTGTGGCTGAGCGGGCGTATTCGTATGGCGGTCAGCGGACTACTGCCGTACCCGTTTCGGTCGGAAGAGGTGGAGGCGGCGTTGAATGGCGACGGTTCTGTGGAGGCGCGTGTGGAAGAGGCGGTCAGGCGGTTGCCGGAGCCGGTGATGGCGGATATTCGTGCGTCTTCGGCGTATCGGGAACATGTGTTCCGTGTGGTGCTGATGGAGATTTTGGAGGCTTGGGAAGCGGAAGGAGGTGAATGGGGGCATGAGGGATGAAAGGGAGGAACAGACGAGGGAAGCAATAGATGGTGCGACGAGCAGTGAAAAGCAAAGTGGGCAATCCAAGCATCTGGGTTTGAGTTCAGGATTGAGTACGGGTGTAAGTTCGGGACTTAGTTCAGGTCCGAATCGTGTTCAAGCACGTGAACCCAAACGGTATAACATCACCCTTCCCGTCAACGGTGACCGTCACCCTATCACCGTTCGTGGCGCTGACACCTTGCTCCGCGTCTTACGCGAACACCTAGGCTTAACCGGCGCAAAACCCGGTTGTGAAAACGGCGACTGCGGCGCCTGCACCGTCCTCCTTGACGGCACTCCCAACCACTCCTGCCTCCTGCTGGCCGTCGAATGCGCCGAGCGGCAGGTGACCACCGTGGAAGGGCTCGGCGACGCACCGATACAGCGGGCGTTCGTGGATCGGTATGCGTTCCAGTGCGGGTATTGCACGTCAGGGTTCTTGGTGAAAGCGCATGCGCTGGTCACGACACACCCGAATGCGGATGATCTCGTGATCCGGGAATGGTTGCAGTCCAATGTCTGCCGCTGCACGTGCTATCAGGAGATCGAGGAAGCGGTAAAAGGGGTGCTGGGAGGGGAGTATGGCTAGTGGTTGAATGTGAGTGTGAGTATGAAGGAGGCGGCATGAATGGACGACATCCATCGCTTGTTACACATCCTCGTAACCTCTCAACAGAAAAGCGTCCTCGCCACAATCATCCGCGTCGACGGTACCGCCTACCGCAAAGCGGGAGCCGCCATGCTCTTCCAAGCGGACGGCCAGAGCCACGGTCTCCTGAGCGCCGGCTGCATGGAAGCCGACCTCGCCGCCCGCGCCCAACGGATGATGGAGGACGAAAAGGCGTTTGCAAGAGGAGCCGGCTATGTACAGACCTACGACATGAGCCGCGAAGACGACCTCGGCTGGGGGCAAGGAGCCGGTTGCAACGGCACCGTGTACGTCTTGCTGGAAGCGGTCAACGAGGCAAAGCGATCGCAGTTTGCGGAGTTGAAATACCATTTGGAACGCGGTATGGCTGTACGCATGTGGAAGAAGTTCACGCCAGAGGGGGAACTTGACGAAACGCTTTTTGAAACGGGGACGGGGGAACGATTCGGGAGGACGACCGGGAGCCAAGAGATTAGGAGCCACTTGGATTACTCCCATACCTTCATGCCTCAGCCACGTCTCCTCCTGTTCGGCGCAGGTCCCGACGCCCGCCCTCTCGCCCAGCTCGCAGCAGAAACAGGATTCGCTGTCACCGTAGCCGACTGGCGAGCCAGCTACTGTACGCAACGGCACTTCCCACACTCGCAACGCCACCTTTTCCAAGACCCCAAGCAAGCGATTAAGCAGCTGTCACTTACGCCAGAGGACAGCGTCATTATCATGACCCACAACTTCCAGCGCGACCAAGAAGTACTCACGCTGCTTCTCCACCATAACCTCCGCTACCTCGGCATCATGGGCCCACGCCGTCGCACCGCACGCCTGCTGGGCGGTGCCGACATCCCGGCGCACGTGCACGCACCTGTCGGGTTGCCAATCGGCGCGGAAGGACCCGAGCAGATCGCCGTCAGCATCGTCGCCGAGCTGATCCAAACCGTGCGCACCGCCATGCTGCAAGAGGAGGTACAACCATGAAGCGAGTGGCATGCTCATCGGCACCACTAACAAAATCACCGACAAAACCGCTCATCACGGCCATCTACCTCGCCGCCGGTCTCAGCCGCCGCATGGGCAAGCCCAAACTCGACTTGCCCTTCCACGGCGCACCGCTTGGCGCACATGCGCTCCGAACGCTACTCGACATGGACGAGATTCAGCACATTTTCCTCATCGTCAGACCTGACGACCCGTTGGACTGGCTTCTACCTGCAACTCACCACCCCAACTTTCGGGTAAAAACCACTCTGACCCCCAGCCCCAAAGCCCACCTCGGCCAAAGCCACTCCCTGCGCTCCGGCATCCTCGCCGCCCAAACCATCAACGCAGACGCCGCCCTGATCCTGCTCGCCGACCAACCGTTCGTCTCCCGCGACCTGCTCCACGAACTCCTCCAGCGGTACCGCCACGACTACAACCAAGCCATCTCACCGCACTACGTCGCCTCTTGCCACAAAGACATCTTACGCCCACCCATTCTGCTCACATCGAACCTTTTTCCAAACATACTCGAACTGGAAGGCGACGAAGGCGCACGCCGTCTTTTGAAAAAGGGTTCGTGGCAAGGGAGCCTCGTCGATTGGAAGGTGGAGCGCGATTTTTACGACATCGACACGGAAGAGGCGTATCTCGACCTGCTCCAAAGAGAATTCGAGTAGGAAATCATTGCCTTTTCCTGAAGGGGAGTGGTAAGATTCAGAAAAAACTAGGAAAGAATCGGGCAGGGCCAATACAGGTTGCTCTCGTAATCATGGCACGAAAAACGCCTCGCCCCAGATGGAGAGTATCCGAGGGCAAGGCGTGATTTTGAGCTTCGTTTGTTTACTTAGTCTCGTTCCCGCAATTTTTGCACGTCATCATCCATATTGTCCGTCCCGTCCATCGTATCAGTGGTCGATTCGACGATTAGGCCGTTTTGGTCGCTAACCGTACCGCCGGCCAAGCCTTCGTTTTGCATGCGGTCGATGTCGATGAAGTTGGTGTCACGGTTTTGGTAAAGGGAATCGCCCTTTTTGTCGGTCATGCCTTTTTCTTGATCCATGATGAGCCTCCTTCGGAGTTTTGGATACTACTAGCAATTTCCAAAGAGGCGTGATTCCATGTGTAGCAGACGAGAAAAGAAGGAGGGACGCACATGCCCTTGCTGTTTTTCGCAATTGTGATTCTGGTTGTCGTGGCTACGTGGTGGTCGTATAAGCTTTATTTTGCAAAAGAGAACTTGCCCGCACTGGAAAATGGGCTACTGATCGCCTTGCTGGCGTTTCATGGCTTCGTGTTCTATTTCATCAATCAATACCTGACCCTAGCTCCCGACAGACAGCCCGGCAACGGGAACTTCGGTCTACTGCTGATGTTCCCGGAGGCTGCGCTGTTCCTCGGGTTTGCGGGCATTTTCTTCTTGAAAACACGGCGGTATCTGAGCAAGCTCAGTCAGGCGGCACGATGGGTGACACTCGGCTTCTCCGTTTTGCTGGTAGTCGTCATGCTGTATCTGGAAATCAGTTATGCCGACCAACTGCTCACGAGGTTGGGTGAGACCTCTGAACCTTGGTACTCGTGGTACTACGACCCGAAAAAGAATGGCCTGTATGGCAACGGCTACACCTTTTTGATGTTTCTCGGGATTCTCGTCTTTCTAGCCGCATGTTTACATAAAGGGAAAGCCAAGCAAGAGTGAACATTTACATGATAGAAACAGGCGCATCTCAACCGGGTGCGTCTTTTTTTCGAACGAGGTGTAATCAGAGCGGTACTCATCCGTCTAATTAGCAAAAGAAAGGAGGTGAGGGATTGGAACAGCAGTGGAGCATGATCTACTCGACCTACTCGAATGAAGTCTTTCGCTTTCTGTTGTACTACGTCGGCAACTACGAAGAAGCGGAAGACCTGACGCAAGAGACGTTCATCAAGGTGGTCAAGAACCTGAAGAAGTTCGAAGGGCGTTCCGAACTGAAAACGTGGATTCTCACCATCGCGAGAAACCTCGCCCTCGACCATCTTCGCAAGCGCAAGTACGCCCAAAGCTTCGCCAAGTTGCTCGGACGCGAACCGGAAGCCAAACCGCCGCTGCCGGAAGACCTCATCAGCTCCAGCGAACGCGTTCATGCCCTGCACGGCGCGATCCAAACCCTGCCCGACAACTACCGGGCCGTGGTCATCCTGCGCGGCATACAAGAACTCACCCCGACCGAAGCGGCCGCCGTACTGGGCTGGAACGCCAACAAAGTCAACGTCGTCTACCACCGCGCCATGAAGTCCCTGCACAAAATCTTAGAGGCAGAAGGAGATGTGACACAATGGATTGGACAAACGAACTGAAAAACCTCGAAGCGGAAGTCCGCCAAATGCCCGACTACGGCCTGTCTGCGCAAAAGCACCACGAGATCCACCAAGTTCTGCGGCAAAAAGCGGCGAAGCAACAACGCTGGACCGCCAGCCGCAAGTGGATCGCCACCGGCACGCTGGGTGCTGCTTGCATCACGGCTGCGGTGTTCGGGGTGACGATGTACAAAGACCTCGGCACCACCAACACCCACAACGCCTCCAACGGGCAACACGCCGTCATCCCGCACACGAAAGGCGCGGTCTTCAACCTGCCCGCAAACGGTACTTCCGAACACTGGAAGATGGAACTGAAAGCTAGCAACGCCACACCGCCGGGGCCGGTTTCCACGCCCGAGATGCCGCGTTACAACTTCGTCCTCACGTACAATGGGACTTCCGAACTGGCTGAAAATGTCACTCTAGAAGAACACGGGATCGGTCTGTGGAACCCGGATAGCACCAATATCGAAGTCAGATCGTCTCTGGTCGGCCAAGTACCGGCTGAGACCCCACGGAAAGTGGCCGAGAATATGAGCATTCTCCCGGAGACCACGGAGTTGAAGTTCGTGATCTCGTGGTTGGAGGATGGCGAGGTGAAGACGGAGCAGATTGTGATTCCCAAACAATAACGACCATGGTTGTGATAGAGCATTTGGCTGTCGAAAAAGTCGACAGCCCTTTTGCGTTTAATTAGAACAATGGTCTTTCGGTGGAAAGAGAATAATAGTCCAAGCGCATTTTTCAGTATCGTAACATTTGTCCGTATCCTCATGATAGTGTACTTAATGAATGGCGTGCCTTTGCGGGGGGCTATAACAAAAGGCCCTCTGTCAGTACATGAAGTTGACTATGGCGGAAACCGCCATACAAATGTATTTGGAAAAGCGATCGTGGATGCGTATAATCTAGAGGGAAGTCAACAATGGTCTGGTTGTATCGTTGATAAAGCATGCATCGACATGATAGGAGAAAGAATAACAAATCCTGTATATGGGGTCGTAGAGTATTGTGTTCCTTTAAAGAAGGGCGAAGTAGAAAAACATTGGTGTGTGAATTGGGTTTCTACGCTAAAATTATTAAGGGATGTGAAGATAGAGATAGTGGGAGAACTGATTTCTGAAGCATTCTCGAAGCATAATAAAGCGACTAACATTTGGGATGTTAAGGTTAAAATCGATAATACTATCCGTTTTGTCAACGAAATGATGGAACGATCTAACAGTTACAATGATTAGGCACCCATTGGGTGCTTTTCATTCGGAAGAAATCACATGTCCGAATGAAACAATTTGGTTAACATAATATATATTATCGGACGTTGCGGAAATCGCTTTTTCCAAACCCCCATTCCAAACAAAGCAGCCTTCCCGACAATTCCTCGGGAAGGCTGCTCCCTTTACATCTTCATCAATCGATCCAATCCGATGATCCCGTTCAACCAGCCGTCTTCAAACACCTCACCGGTGATCATCGTCTCCATCCCAAACCCGATGTCAAACGCGACTTTCCCGTGAACTCTCTTCACATGGTCGGCCAACATCAAGGCGTTGGTACCGGCGGCCAACAGGCACAGATCGAATTCGTGTTCGTCGATCTTCTTTTTGGTCTCTTCCAGCTCGTCATATCCCCAGATCGGAATCGCGCCGACAATCTCGTAGCCGAGTCGGCGCTGCAAGTCCTTCTTTTGATTCATCGCCTCGCGTACATCTTCCGCAATCGAACTGACGAGCAGGATTTTGCGCTCTTCCAACATCTCTTCGAACATTTCCTGCTGGGATAGCATGAGGACACGCCGGATGTATCCTTCGAACACGTAACGCGGCCAAATGTTGTTCACTTCGAACACTTTCTCCGTCAATAAACCGCCGTCTATCGTGTGAACGATCGTGTTGTATCCGACGATGTCGGCGTTGCGAACCGCTTCGACGGCCATGTCGCGCGCCTCGATGTTCGGAAACGTGATCCCGCGGTGGTAGAAGCCACGAATCGCGCCGCGGTTCGCGACTTTTGCTTCGTCATGGTTCATAAATTCCTCTTCCGACAGCACCGTATACTGCGCCATCACAAATGATTCCGTCGCCCCCACGTTCACGACGGACAATGGCTCACGGTCATCGAGAGCGTCGAGTATTTTGTCCATCAGTTTGCTGCTGTGGAGCTTCTTATACTTCCCTCTTCCTTTCCTGCGTTTACCCATACGATACACCTCCTCCCCCTTTCTATAGGTTCTCATTTATTGGGACAAACGTTGAATGTACTGCCGAGCCGGATCGCTCATCTCGCGTTCGATCGGATGTATGAAAAATAGATCAGTCAGTTCTCTCGCCGTGGTCACGTCCTCGACCGTATACGGCTGCCCCAGTCGCACGTAGCGAATCGGATCGATCGGATAAGGGCGGACCCGCCCGCCGCAGCGAACTGCGAGTGTGGAACAGAGAATTTCCTCCAACGCATACACGTTCGTTGTTGCCAACCGTTCCTCCAACTGCTCCCAGTCGAAGCCGGCCAACATGTCACGGATCAGACCCCGGCGATACACCTGCATGCCGTTAAGCGAACCGCAAAAAGAATCGGTCCCGAAAAAAGGCTGCCAACGATCCCATTCCGCCCACAACGTCTCCCCGGGAAGCCACCCTTCACTGTCCTGCCGGGTACGATAGAGCTTGAGGTACATGCCCATCATGTCATACCCGTGCATGGTGTGCTCCAGCCATGTCTCAAAGCCGTGGTTGAGAAACAAGTAGTCGGAATCGAGGTTGATCAGGTATTCGTAGTCCCCTCCGGTCTCCTCCAACCAGCGCATCACGTCGGGCAGGAAACGTCCAAGTTTGTAGGAGGCATTCAACGGCCGACTGTAAGGGCAGATGTCGATGTCAACCCCCTTGCCAAAATCAGGGTCGGGACCGCCGTTGTAGAGAACGACACTGGCGTTCGGGTTGTAGAAACGCAGATTGGTCACTTGATCCTGCAGTACGTCTTCGTTGGCATGGGCGACGATCGCAAAACAGATTTTAGCTTCTTGACCGGAGGCGATCTGTTTGGGCTTGAGCAGCTCGGCAAATGCGCGATCGGGAATTTCGTAGTCGTCCGGAACCGCTTGTAGGATTCGATTCCAGATCTTTCGGTCTGCCGATGCAGGCAGGTCAGGTTTCAGCACCATTCCTGTTCCTCCGTTTCACTCTTGAGACTTCCCCCACTTCGCCAACACTTCGGCAAATTCAGGGTCGGGAATTCGATAGTCGTCCGGCCATCTGGATTTGACGACTTTCCAGATGTCTTTCGCTTGTTGATCAGATTTCCGCCGCACAGCTTTTTTCGAAGGCTTTCTCTTGCGGGAAAATTTGTGGTGCTCACCCATCTTGTTCTCCTCCCCCCATCATCACGTCTCGATAGACTTCCAACGTGCGCTCCGTCATGGTCGAGAGCGACCATTGCGTTTCGGCAAATTCTTTGGCTTTTTCCACGAGATAGAGTCGCAGGACATGATTGTCCATCACGTCTTTTAGGTTCTGGTACAAAGGGTGGCTTTCCCCGGTCTTAGCCAAAATGCCGGTTTCATATTGTTCGACCATCTCCGGAATGCCACCGGTGTCGGACACGATCACAGGCTTGCCGGCGATCTGCGCTTCCATGATCGCGTAGGGCTGATTGTCGGTCAGGCTGGGCAGCACGAAGATGTCCGCCTGGTTCAGCAAGGAGGGTACATCCGGACGATCTCCCCAGAAGACGAGATGGTCGGATAATCCGAGCTGTTCGGCTTGTTTGGCCAGTGCGTCCCGTTGGTTCCCTCCTCCGATCAACCAGCAAACCCAATCCGTTCGATCTCGTTTCAATTCGGCTAAAGCGTCCAACAACACCCTGTGTCCCTTCACCACGTCGAGACGGGCGGGACAGGCCAGCACCCAACGGTCCATCGGCCGATCGACGGTGGGTCCCTGCTCCATGCGCTGCTTGAATTTGTCGATGTCCAATCCGTAGGGGATGACTCTGAGATGTTCGCTCGGCACGCGATAGTCGTCTGCGAGCATGTTCTTCAACCAATGGGTGGGGCAGATTGTGAGGTGGCTGGAGGTGGAACCGTAGTATTCGCGGGCGACGGTGTACGCCCAAACAATGTCGTTGGGCGGAGATTTGGTGCCGAGGAACGTCAAGTATTCGGCTGCCAAGCAACCGTGTATGGTCGCAACCAGCGGCGTGGCAGACGGCTTGACGCGCCAGAGAGCTCGGGTGGAGATAGCATCCTGCGTGTGAATCAGATCGTAGGGCTTGAGACCGAAGTACAGTGCGGCCAGTTCAAAACTGTTTCGTTCGACTTCCTGTTCGATGATCCAGTTCCCGACGTGTGGCAGGTGTTTCTTGTAATGATCGCGCACGAGTTGGCGGACAGGCTCGACGATCGATTCTTTGGGCACGCCTTTATGTTTGTTCAGCAGGTAGTAGTGCCGATCATCCGGATCGCGAGCCAAGATGTCGACCTCATGCCCCAGTTGCTCCAGTCCGCGTTTGAGACCTTTCATATAGGTCCATACTCCGCCTACATGCGGAAGCAGCCAGTAGGTGGCGAGCAGAATTTTCATGGCGGTTCTCCTTTCTAGGAGCTCGGAGATGCTCAGGAATTCCGGTTCAACACCATGCGGTACCTCTGTTCGACGCGCTCGGACATCCGATCCAACGACCATTCCGCAAGCCCTCTTGTGCGAGCGTTTGCGCCCAGATCGTCTCGCAACGCCTCATCGTTCAGCGCTTGCTGCATGGTGTCGCACAGACTCTTGGCGTCCCCCGCCCGGCAGAGCAAACCGGTCTTGCGATGGTGAATCAGTTCCGGAATGCCCCCGGCATCGGAGGCGACGATCGCTTTGCCTGCAATCTGGGCTTCCATCACGGAGTAGGGATGATTGTCCTGCAAACTGGGTGTGACGACGAGGTCGGCCGCCTCCAAGAGCGAAGGCATATCGTCGCGGTGACCGAGGAAGCTCACGTGCTCTTCCAAGCCGAGTTCTCGGCAGCGTTCTTCCAATGCAGCCCGCATATACCCGTCTCCGGCCAGCCAGCAGACCCAATCGTCGCGCAGCTCTTGCAAGTGACCCAGCGCTTCGAGCAAGATGTGCTGGCCTTTGATTTCATCCAGACGACCGGGGCACAGAATCAACTTTTTCCCTTGCGGAGCCGTTGGGTTCGATTTGGCCAAAAACCGCCTGCGCTTTTTCCGAAATGCCTGTACATCCAGTCCGAGCGGCAGTACGGTCAGGTCGGACAAGGGAACGTCAAATTCGTCATGGAGCAGGTTTTTCATCCACTGTGTCGGCACCAGCGTCAGATCGGCCGCCTGTGCGCCCAGCCGATCTTGTGTGACGGCATAGTCCCAGGCCAGCGAATCTTTTGACGAGATCTGACCTTGGCTGAGCCATTCGTTTGGCAACGCGCCGTGGATCGTCGTGACCAGGGGCGTGCGGGCCGGTTTTACGCGGGAGAGGCCGATCGATGAAATCACTTCCTGCGCATGGAGGACGTCATAGTCGTCGAGGCCAAAATAAGCCGCTGCCGCTTCGAAGCTGTACCGCTCGGCCTCTCGTTCCAAGAGCCACGGATCGAGACCCGGGTGATGTTGCGCATAAAAGCGCTTGACTCGTTCGAGCGTTGGTTCCAGCACCTGCTGTTTGTTCAACAGGCGCTTGGCGGTCAGCAAATGATAATGGACGCCGTCCGGGTGGTGAGACAGCACTTCTACCTCATGCCCGCGGCGCTCCAGCCCTTTTTTCAGCGAGAGCGTGTATGTGGAAACGCCGCCGACATAAGGGACGCACCAATAGGACACCAAGAGGATCTTCATGTCTTCCCTCCTTCCTTTTGGAACTTATGCAATGCTTGGTGATAGACCTCTTCCGTGCGTTCGACCATTCGGTTCAACGCCCATTTCTCTCTCCCCCACTCCTCGGCGTACCGGGAAAGCGAAGCGGACAGCGTTTCGTCGGTCAGAGCTTGCGCCAGATTTTCAAAAAGCAGGTCACTGCGACCGGCCGGAGACAGCAGGCCTGTTTTGCCGTGCTCGATCATCTCCTTGAGCCCGCCGGCATCGGTGGTGACGACCGTTTTCCCTGCCAGTTGCGCTTCCATCACGGCAAATGGCAGGTTGTCTTGCAGGCTGGGCAACACGAAGATGTCCGCCTGTTTCAGCAAGGCTGGCACGTCTTGTCGAACGCCTAGAAATTGGACATGCTCTCGGAGGTTGAGCTCCTCGCAACGCTGTTCCAACTCCGACCGCAGGTACCCGTCCCCCACCAGCCAACAGACAAAGTCGCTGTTCCGTTCCCGCAGGCGTGCCAACGCGTCCAGCAGGTCGGTGTGGCCTTTGACTCGATCGAACCGAGCCGGGCAAATCAGGACTTTTTTGTCAGAGGGGGCGGTTGCGGAGGGAGCGGATTCTGTTTGCCGGGCAAATTCAGCGAGATCAAGACCATAGGGAATGACCGTCAAGCGTTCGTTGGGCACGCCCACTTCCTCCGTATAAAAGGTGTGGAGCCACCGTGACGGGGTGATGGTCATGTCGCCCGCCGTAGCCCCTAGAAAGTCCTGCGCCAACAGGTAGTGCCAGAGCGGCCCCGACGGGTCCTCGATTTTGCCGTGGAGTTGAAATTCTTTGGGCAACGCACCGTGGATGGTGGTGATCAGAGGCGTATGGGCTGATTTGACTCGCTGTAAAGCTCTGGCGGAGATGACGTCTTGCGCGTGAAGCAAATCATAGTGCTCGATTCCAAAATGCAGCGCGGCCGTTTCCATTGAGTAGCGGTCGATTTCAAAGCGTCGCACCACCGGTTCCAACGAGATCTCCCGTTCTTCGTAAAAGCGATCGACTCTCCGGCTGATTCGTGGCCGGAGGGAGCGGCGAAGGAGTTTATCGCCCTGCCGAACCAGATAGAAACTTCGTTCATCGGGGTGCTTGGCTAGAATTTCCACTTCATGCCCGGCTTGTTCCCATGCGCTTTTGATTTGCTTGACATACGTCCAGATGCCGCCCGCAAACGGCAAGGCCCAAAACGAAGCGAGCAGGATTCGCATGCGCCTCCCCCTCTCTGTGCCAGAAGTCAACATATTCTATGAAACGGCAAGAATTTCTGACAATACCCGCCGTCCAAATAGAGTGTTCTTGGCGAAATCGTTGCAGGAGTCTAGTCCCAAGCCCTCACCCCTTACGTACAATAGCAAAGGACTAAATCGGCTAAGAGGGTGTTGAAATGAAAAAAGACGATCAGTACACGGTGGCGGTCGTCGGCCTTGGATATGTCGGGCTTCCGCTTGCCGGGCTGTTTGTAGCCGGAGGGCACACAGTGTACGGCATCGATCTCGATGATCGTAAAATCAAGGCGTTGCAACGAGGTGAAAGCTATCTGACCGACTTGACGGACAGCGAGGTGAAAAGCCTGTCCGCCCAAGGTCGATTCCATCCGGGCACTTCTTTTGGTGTCGTCGACCGAGCGGACGTGATCATTCTCTGTGTCCCCACACCGC
>DASTWJ010000127.1:0-3861 GCA_035776695.1 Bacilli bacterium | reverse complement strand
ATCGGTTTGAGCGCCGCGACCATCTGAATGGTCGAACAGTTCGGGTTGGCGATGATGCCGCTGTGCTGCGAGATCGCGTGCGGGTTGACTTCCGGCACGACCAGCGGCACCTCCGGCACCATGCGGAACGCGGAGGTGTTGTCGATCACGACCGCACCGCGCTCCACCGCTTCCGGCGCCAATTTTTCCGAAACGGAGCCGCCGGCGGAAAAGAGGGCGAAGTCCATCCCCTCAAACGCCTCCGGCTTCGCTTCCTGCACGGTGACCGTCTTTCCCTTGAAGGTGACTTGCTGACCGACCGAGCGAGGAGAAGCCAACAGGCGCAACTCGCCGACCGGGAAGTCGCGTTTCTCGAGCACTTCCACGATTTTTTGTCCGACTGCGCCCGTGGCTCCGACCACTGCGACGTTGTACCGTTCTTTTTTCTCCATCTGCTATTCCAACTCCTCAAGAAAGACATCTATTTTTGCAGATCCCGCCACTTTTCGATGATCATCGGTTGGAGCTGCTTTTTCTCCAGGGCAGCTTCCAGCGTCGGGAGGATCAGTTCGTTGCGTGCGACCAGCGAATTGATCTTCTTCCAAGGGTCATCTTGCCCAAAAGGAACCATGAAAATGTTCTTGATCGCCATCACACGCCCGACATTGACGGCGTTCAGGCCGAGTCCGTCGTTGGTCGAGATCGACAACACGAGGGGACGATCGTTGCGCAACGTCGACTTCGCCGCCATCAGCACCGGCGATTCGTTCATCGCGTTGGCCAACTTGGCGAGCGAGTTGCCTGTGCACGGCGCGATCAGCATCACGTCGAGCAGTTTGGACGGGCCGAGCGGCTCCGCATCCGGAATCGAGCGGATCGCCTTCTCGCCGGTGATCTCTTCAATCTTCGCCACCCATTCGTCCGCTTCGGCAAAGCGCGTCGAAGTCGATTGCACCGTGTATGAGAGAATCGGAATCACGCGGGCTCCGATCTTCACCAGTTCTTCCATGGCCGGCTGCACTTCGGCATACGTACAATGCGATCCGGTCAGACCGAAACCTATCGTTTTCCCTTTCAAATCCATTTCGGATACCTCCAGGCTAAGCGTGTTCCCACAGCAGCCGACAGAGGGTTTTGGCCAGAATCTGGCCGGCCGTCTTCGGGGCGACAATCCCCGGCAGACTCGATGCCAACAACGCCTTGATGCCCCTTTTCTCCGCATAGCGGAAATCGGTGCCGCCCGGTTTGGAGGCAATGTCGATGATCACACACGATTTCGGCACTTTCGCCAGCACTTCGGCCGACAGCACTTGCGCCGGAATCGTGTTGAAGATGATGTCCGCTTCTGCGACAGCCTTGTGGATCTCCTGCATCGAGTACGGCTTGACGTTCATTTCCTGAATCCGCGCCAGATCCGCTTCTTTGCGAGCGCAGACCGATACGTCCGCCCCGATGCCCTTGAGCATCCGAGCCAAGGTGATGCCGCAACGCCCAAACCCCAGCACGACGGATCGCGAGCCGTGAATGGTGATCGGAGTGTTCTCCATCGCCATCTGGATCGCCCCTTCGGCCGAGGGCACGGAATTGTGAATCGCCACTTCGTCAAGCTCCATCAGCTTGATCAGGCGCAGACCTTGCTTGTGGCAGGTCTCCGTCAAGCGTTGACGAGCGATGCCGGTGAAGATCTGCACATGGCGGGCCATCGCATCGAAATGCGAATCGTCGAGCACCAGCTCCTGATGCGAGTACGTGGCTTCCACGCGGCCGCTGTCATCCATTCCGGTGACGGGCAGCACGATCGCGTCCACATCGGACAACACTTCAGGGGTGAGCTCCGCCTTTTCCAAGTCGGGAAAGGGGGACTCAAGTTGGTCGAAGCCGATCAGGACGATGCTCGCATCGAGCTCATATGCGTGCTTGATCACTTCGATGATGCGGGCGTCTCCGCCGACAAACGCCATTTTGATCCCTGTCAGCATGCTCCGTTACCCCTTTCACACAATTTTACGCGAAACACGAGAAATTACAAGGTAGATCTTGCTACTCCGGGCGGAAGGGACGCGTTGACCCCTGCCCTGCTCGCTGCGGGTGATGATATCGTATGCATGCGCCTAGTCTGGCGTTCCAAGGGCACCCGCCCGTCTTTGTCCACTCGTCTGCTCCGAATCGAGAATGATCAACTCCGGCCCCACCTTGACGATCGCCTCCCACGGGATGACGGCCGATTCGCGCTTCTTGCCGAACGAAAACCCGCCCCCCTGCTCGATGACGATCGCATAGACCCGGCCGGTCTCCTCACAGATTTCCAAGTCCGCTCCACCAAGCACGCCGATGCGCGAACCGCTTTGCACATCGACCATCTCTTTGCCTGCCAGTTCGCTCAATCTCATTCGACCCGGTCCCTCCTCCGTTTTTGCCTGCTAATGCGTATGCGAAGGGGCTATAAAAAAGTACCCTCGCCAGCGGAGCGCGTCCGGTTGGCGAGGGCACTTGGTTGCACGATTTTCTTTTCCAAACCCGTTCTTGCAAAAGCTACCGTTGCCCCGGCGCTCGCAGATCCTGCAGCGGGGTGACGGCCGCCAACGCATACGAGTTGTTCAACATGTGCTGCGCGGCGTTCTTCACATCCTGCAGCGACACCTGCTTTATCTTCTCGACCAAGTCGTCGAGCGACATGTGGCGGCCGAGCAGTTCGTTTTTCCCTAGACGGCTCATCCGGCTGGAGGTGCTTTCCAAGGAGAGCATCAGCGAGCCTTTGACCTGCTCTTTCGCTTTGATCAGTTCGGCTTCCGTCAGGCCGGTCTCGGCGATGTCCAGCAGCACTTTTTCCACCAGATCGAGCACCGTCTGCGAATTATCCGGCGTCGTGCCGACATACACGCCAAACATCCCCGTGTCCTTGTACGACGAATGGAACGAGTAGATCGAATACGCCAGCCCGCGGTCTTCGCGAATCTCTTGGAACAGGCGGGACGAAGACGAACCGCCGAGCACGTTGTTGAACAGGATCACCGGGTAGACGTGCGGGTCGCTGTAAGCGAAGCCCTCCGCGCTGAGCACGATATGGCTCTGCTCCGTCCCCTTGTTGCGGATGATCCGACCGGCGTGAAACTCCGCCTGCGAGTCGTGGCGCACCAGCTTTGACGACTTGATCGAACCGAACAGCGCCTTGACCTGCTCGAGAATCCGATCGCGCTTGACATTGCCGGCAATCGCGATCACGATGTTGTCGGCGGTGTAATTCTGCTCCATATAGCGGAACAGATCCTGCTGGGTAAACGCGTTCAGGTTGGTCTCCGTCCCCAAGATGTTATAGCCGAGCGGATGCGTCGGGTACGCCACTTCCGCGATCAGGTCGTGGACATGCTCATCCGGAGCGTCTTCGTACATCTTGATCTCTTCGATCACCACTTTGCGCTCCTTGGCGATCTCCTCTTCGTCAAACTTCGAGTTGAGCAGCATGTCGGACAGCGTTTCCAAGGCCAGCGAGAAATGTTCGTCGAGCACCTTGGCGTAATAACAGGTATACTCTTTGGAAGTAAACGCATTCACCTGCCCGCCGATCCCGTCGAACATCTCGGCGATCTGCTTGGCGGTGCGCGTTTGAGTTCCTTTAAACATCATGTGTTCAATAAAATGGGTGATGCCGTTGTTCTCCGGCGTTTCATCGCGTGAACCGGTGCCGACCCAGATCCCGAGCGATACGGAACGAACCGACGGAATCTCTTCGATCACCACGCGGACTCCATTGGGCAACTCTTCACGGTAGATCAAGTATATCCTCCTCTGCAAACGAGAAACACAACCCTACTATATCAAAACTCTTCCAGCGGAACAACTCCGGCTAGCTCGACGGCAAGGGACGAGTCGGGTCGAGCAGTT